>MAXT01000132.1 GCA_001751225.1 Desulfuromonadales bacterium C00003107
TTGAAGCTCAGCCTCCAAATCTTCTGGAGCATCGAAGAACGCGGTGTTGCTGAGCAGTATCTTAAACGGTGGTACTTTTGGGCTACGCATAGTAGATTACAACCGATGATCGATGCTGCAAAGACTATCAAGAGACATTGGAATGGTATCCTGAATTATTTCGACTCAGGAATCACTAATGGCATCTTAGAGGGAATTAATAGCGTTGTGCAGTTATTAAAGAGGAGTGCTCGTGGTTATCGGAATATCCAGAATTTCATGACTATGATTTATCTTCGATTGGGGCACCTGGATTTCCAGCTAAATACATACGTTAAAAGTAGCATAATAACCCACACTCATCCGGCTATCGTATGATCAAGATTGTGCGCAGAGCCATGGCAATCCACGCACCCGGTTCCATCGGTTCCGTGAGACGGCTCAAGGGTATGGCAGCCGCCCTCATCGCAGCTCAGTATCGTTTCGTGGTCGGGATGGCAATTCACACACTCGATATACCTGTGCTCACTATCGCTTTCAAACATCGTGTTGAACGGTTCTGCATGGCAGTCAACGCAGACAACTGAGAGCGTATCCGGCGAGTACATAATATCGGTTGGCACATGCCCGATTCTGTGACAGTTATTGCAGTCACGCATGCTCATCCTGGTGTTGTGCCCGGCATGGCAGTCGATGCAGAGCATGGTTACGGCGTGCTCCGGATGGCACATGTCGCATGCAATGTCGGCGTGCCTCGTATGCTCTCTTATAAACGTCTGCTCGATTACTGAACTGTGACACCGGGTGCACTGGCTGTTGTCGTGATCATCGAATTCAATCGACTCGGGTTTGTGCGGGTCATGGCAGTTTGCGCAGTCGAGCGCGTCAGCGCCGTGCACCAGTCCGTGACAGTCGCTGCACGGGGGCAGGTAGCCGTGCTGGATGTGGCAGTGATCGCATTCGAACGCCGAGTGCATGCCCCCACTCTCTTCAATACCCTCGTACTGCGGAACGTGGCAGGAGCGGCACCTGCTACTGTTCAAGTCGGAATTGTTGATCCGCTCCACGGGCGCATGCGGATCCGGGTGGCAGCTTGCGCAGCTGTGTACGGTTGCGCCATGGGTCTCAGGGTGGCAGTCCCGGCAGTCCGGCAGATACCCGTGCTGTACGTGGCAGAAGGTGCAGTTCAGAGGTGCATGCATTCCACGTCCGTTCGCAAGCGCGTCGCATTGCGGTGCGTGGCAGTCCACACATTCTGCGTTCTGTAATTGCTGATATGCGCGACCCTGGGTGGCAGGAGGTCCCTCCTCCTGCACAGGTTGAGTGCGGTCCGTACATCCGCTTGCAAGCACACACAGGAGTATCCCGATGATTATAATCGTCCATGTTATGTGCTCTCGCTTTGCTGTCATGAATGTCTCCGGATGTGATTGTGCTCGCGATATGGTTCGTTTATTACTATTATGTCTGTTGTCATTTTAATCCATTGCCACCGGAGATTGCACCATACTGAACTGCCGAGTGAAGACTGAAGAAGTTTTATGTACCATGTGGTACTGTTTTTATACTTATGGCTGAACTTTTCGATCAGGTGAAAGAATTTTACCAGAGCGATAATCCGTGGGCAGAGGTTCTGCGTGACGTCCTGGCAGTTGCGAAGATTCTCATCGTGTTTGCGATCATATCCCAGCTTGTATTTGGGATGTGGACGCCGATGCGGGCGATTGAGTCTGGCAGTATGGATCCGCACATGAAGGTGGGGGATATCGTATTTATACAGGACCTCTCCCGCACCAGCATCGTCACATATCAGGATGGTGCGGCTGATGACTACAAATCGTTCGGTGAGTTCGGCAACGTGATTCTGTACCGGAAATACGGACGCTATGACACGACCCCGATCATCCACCGTGCGATGTACTACGTGGAGGCGGGTGAACCGATGTGGGAGCGAGGTCCGCCTGCGTCGCATGCCGGATACATCACGAAAGGGGACCATAATAAGCACAACGATCAATACAGCGGCGTCTGCACAGAACCGATACGCGAGGAATGGGTGATTGGTGTGTCACGTTTCCGTGTGCCTTATGCGGGGTATGTGCGTCTCGCGTTTTCAGAGATAATTCAGATGCTCAAAGGAGAGCCGCCCAACTCAGGATCGGGAAACGAGCATCCTTAGAGTTGTTGTTAGTGTTTTAATTCCCATAACATCTTGATCTCATGCACAACCAATCTGACAACTCCGACCAACCAGGACTGTTACACTACGCGGTAGTGGTGGCAGCGGTTGTTTTACTCTCTGTGGTCATATTTCACTTCCTGCTCGGGACATCGATGCGGGCGATCGAATCCGGAAGCATGGAACCAAACATGCGCGTGGGGGATATAGTCATCATCCGTGATGTGCCTCGTTTCGGGATTGTCACGTATCAGGATGGTGCGATCAGTGGATACGAATCATTCGGTGAGTTCGGTGACGTTGTCCTGTACAGGAAATACGGACGCAATGGCGAGACCCCGATCATCCACCGTGCGATGTACTACGTGGACGCGGGTGAACCGATGTGGGACGAAGGTCCGCCAGCGCCGCATGCCGGATACATCACAAGGGGGGACAATAATGCGTACAGTGATCAGTATTGTAAGATCTGCAGAGAACCGGTACGCGAGGAATGGGTGATCGGTGTAGCGCGTTTCCGTGTGCCTTATGCGGGGTATGTGCGTTTTGTGTGTTTAAGGATTTTAGGGGGGTGAATCAAACTTTCCAGTAAAACCGTGTAAATCATGCACAAACACTGGAGTAATCTTCGAACAATCCCGATCAAACTGTTTCCCAGTCCGTTGAATCAAATTCCACGGCAAGAGCAACCCGCTCATCGAAGTCTAACTTCCCGAGATCCATCTTTTCCAGAACCTCGAGCCTGCGCTTCAGCCCGGACATGTTGGCGTTCTGAATGCTCAGTCCGGGTCGCGCATTCAGTTCAAGCACAAGCGGTCCAAGTCTTTCATCTATGACGATGTCAACGCCAAGATATCCAAGCCCCACCGCTTCGTAGGATTTTGAAGCGATCACAAGAATATCGTTCCAGAACGGGATCTCAACCTCGAGTAAGGAAGCCCCCGTATCCGGATGTACGTCTATGGATCGATCTTTGCAGATTGCGTGGACTGTTGTTCCCTCGGATAGTTTTATTCCTGCTCCCAGCGCCCCTTTGTGAAGATTTGCCTTGCCAGAAGACTGCCTCGTTGGCAATCGCACCATCGCCATCACTGGCACGCCCCTGTAAACGATGATCCTGACATCGGGAACCCCTTCAAAAGCTACTTTCTCAAGAGCGGGGTGGGATTTGATCAAAGACTCAAAATAGACTGGACTGGGGTTGCCATCCATGGAATACACGCCTTCAAGTACTTCCAGGCAATGCTTCTCAATTTCCATCCGCTGTATTATCCCGCCATTTGCCATGATCCAGCCATTATCCGATCTGCCCTTGATTACGACTATGCCTTTTCCGCCTGCGCCGTTGGAAGGTTTGATTACAAATTCATCTCTTTTTAGCACCCTTTCAAGATTCTTTATCTCATGCACCGCCCTGAAAATGCCATACACTTCAGGGAAAGGTATGTTAACACTCTTGAGCAGATCCTTTGTTGTAAGTTTGTCATCCACTAATTTAAGCAGCTTTCTTGGATTTTCCAGGTATATGTGCCCCACGTTCCGTTCATTTATCCCGAGCACGTCCCTATTTTTTCCGAATATCCGTGGTAAGATCATGTCTTCAATCCTTCGATCCTTCAACCTTTTCTGAGCTCAGAAAACCTGAAATACTCCACCAGACGCAACCCCTTCCACCTTCCAAGGAGGACATTGAAGCCCAAAACAAGAACAAGGACTTCCGGATGTGTCATCACAATCGCCTGGAGTGTGGATAGCGAAACCACAAAGAAACATGTCACTGCAGCAACAATTGTGCCGAGACAGATTTTAAGAGCATCGAAAAGCCCCTTGTCTGCTACGGCTTTCATAAAGTTCTCGACAATGGTGGACATCACCAACAACGGAAAAACAGCGGTTTTAGCAAGAGTATAGTTGCCCATTTTAATTCCAACTGTTATTATAACTGCCATCACAATACAACACAGTGTCAGCAATATGGCGAGCCTGGGCACGATCATCAGGTTCAGACGGTCAATGGATTTACGCGAAAAGAGACCAGCCGCCAACAGAATCGCGAATAAAATCAAACCGGTTACCAGACCTGAACTGAGAAAAGCTATCGACATTATGGCAGGTCCGAAAACTCCGTACATCCGCACCCCGATAACATTTCTGAAGATGGCTATAACCGTAGCTGCAAACGGCAGGATGAGTACAAGTTTCAGAGCTTCGAGAGGGATTTTTGATTCCGATGCCGTCAGCATCGCATCTGTCACTACCAGTCTGTGCGCGGGGGTTGTGACCAGATCATAATCAGAGACCGTGGTATAATCGACATCTTCGGAATCAAGCTCGTCTTCAACGTGCCGCCCCTGCGACTCAGCCGAGAGCAGTGCATTCCAGACCAGATCGGAGTCGTCCAGATCGGTCAAGATCAACGATTCGGGAGACGCCGCCTTCTGCAAAACCAAAGAATGCTGTTTTAACATCCCTTCCCCGACATCACTTGAAATAATCATCTTTTTACCGTCCAGCGACCTGTCTGAAACAACGTAATCTATCAGAACGTTCAATCCGCTAACATCCCTGGCGATTAATACGACATACCCGACATCACCCACAGCACCAATGCCCATATCATGAAGATATCTTGAGTCGAAATCGATTCTTTTCTCAAATACCGGTATTCCAAGTGCTGTTGCATAATTTCCCATCAGTCTCACAAGTTCGCAGCTGACCGAACCATCGTGGATCAGTAAAATGGAACTTGTTTCCGGCTCTTTTGTGATGCTGGCATTGGGTGTTGTGGTTTCTGATTCTTCCAACTCTTCAGAATCATCGGTGTCTGACTCATCATCATCGGTGTCTGACTCCGTATCCTCATAATCGGTGTCCACATCATCATTCTCGCCATCGCCCGCACCATCACTCGAGTCCGTATCGCCATCGGAGTCGGACTCCGTATCGTCACCGCCGGTATCCAACCCCACACCGCCATCATCACTGGTACCTAATCCCGGGTCGTCATTGGTATCCGTATCAGTATCGGATTCTGTATCGCAGTCATCGGAGTCGGACTCTGCATCACCGCCAGCACTCTCTGTTGTCGCCAAGCCGCCACCGGTACCGAAGCTTACACCATCACCACCATCCGACCCATCCGTATCATCATCAGCATCATCATCGTCTGACCCCCCATCGCCACCAGTGTCCGATTCTGAATCATCATCGGTATCTAATCCGGAATCGTCATCAGTACCCGATTCCGTATCTGAATCGGTGTCCGACTCCGAACCGCCGTCGTTGTCCGACCCGGAATCGCCATCATCATCGTCCGACTCTGCACCGTCGCAATCGGCATCCATGCGTGGGTATGAAGTCTCTTGATGTGCTGACACAATCAGCATACCCATCAGCAAAAGCGCAACAACAATCAGTATGGTTAATTTTTTCATGTATCCAAATTCCGTTGCATCGACATCGAAGTTAAACTTGAGCACCCCACCAGCACGAGACGGTAATGCCGTATGGTGCCAACACCGTTTCGAAGATTTTGCAGGGCGGCGTTTCCAAACCACATACGCCAGACGCGCACGCAAAATCTACTCTACAATTCTGTGTTTGATCTCCCGCATAACCTGCCGGTGCAGGGCTACAATCATGTTTGCGAGCAGTCCAAAGATAAATAGCTGAATTCCGGTGATAATCAGCAGCGTTGCAAGAATCGTGAGCGGGACGTGCGTAATGTTGCGAAGCCACTCATCCACAACATAGATTCCAACGCCAAGTCCGATAAGCATGAATACTGCTCCGATTGCACCGAAATATAGCAGCGGGTTGTGCATCTTAGCAAGTCGGTAGATGGTCATTGCAATCTTGAACCCGTCACTGAGTGGATTGAGTTTTGTTGGCGCGCCATCGCGTCTGGGCAGATACGTGATCGGAACCTCCGACATATTCAGATCCTTCTTAACGCATTCGACAGCAATCTCGGTCTCGATCTCAAAACCCGTTTTGTTCAGTTCAATTTCCTTATACGCCCTCTTGTTGAATGCGTGATATCCGGACAGGATGTCACTGAGCTGGGTTCCATAAATGATACTGAACATCCGGTTCAATGCTTTATTCCCGAATAGATTGAGTCTCGTGAACGCGCCCTTTGAGAAATTGGCAAACCGGTTCCCGATGACATGGTCCACATCCCTGTTCAAAACCGGCGCAAGCACAGAATCGATATCTTCCGGCAGATATGTGCCATCGCCATCGATCATCACCAGGTACTCGTCTTCGATCTCGGCGAATGCCTGCTGAATCGCCTGCCCCTTCCCATTGCCGGTCTGAACGATTACCTCCGCGCCCGCCTCCAGAGCGAGCTTGCGGGTATCGTCGGTACTGGGACCATCAATCACAACCACCCTGTAGCCCCCCGACCGAAACTCTTTCACGATGTCTGAGACCGTTTCAGCCTCGTTGAGCGTGGGGATTAGCACGCAGACATCGTTAGCGTTCTTCATGTCAGTTCGATTTGGGTCTTCGCATCGCCTGTTCGTACAAGTGTTATGTCGATTACGCCGTTGCGATAGCTTGCAACAGCGCTGACCGGATCGACGCGTGCCGGTAGGTCAAAAGTCTCCGAATATGTTTGCTCATCGATAGTAACCTGTATCGTGAGCGTGTTTTCGGTGGCATCCATCCGGATGTTCTCCTTATCAATTCCAGGCAGTTCGATTATCACATGCACGTTGTCATCGGTTTCAAAAATCTCAAGCAATGGCCGATATCCCTCGAGAACCGGTTCATCACCTTCGGAGCGGCTTCCGAACTCGACGATCTCAGGCACCTCCCCGGGGCGTTTGGTTATGGAGAACCCGTACGTCGCCGGACTACCATCACCAACGAGCTCCTCTATGCGATCGATCATATCCTCGAGCAAATCCTCGAAGAGATCAAAATCGATAGGCGCATCATCACGATTCCGTTTTTTTCTCATGATATCATTCCTCACACCATCATTTTTGTCGTTACCATAAAAAGTTACCGTTCGAGGAGCGTAAAGGCGCATACGCCCTCTGGATTGCGGTTTTCCTTGCAGATGTATGTTTTGCGGTAGATGCTTGACGATAATCCCGCAAGAAAACCGCGAACGAAATTACAGCTTTCTTCGTCGGCATTCAGTTCGAAGACGTTCTGTAGCGTCACAACGAATTTTTCTCCCACCTCAATATCCATCTTTGTGAACCAATCGGAGAACATCATGCTGTGCAGAATATTTCTAAATACGCCATCAGGATTTAGATTTTCGGGTATGCGCATGTTTCTGTAGTATTTTTCTGCGAGTTCTTTGCCGAAACTGTACAGGATCCCCGCGCTCCCTCTGCCAATCACATCAACAAGCGAATTCATCAGCAGCACAAGATCCTCGGCTCTTGGATAAATCGGGATGTTAAGATCCTCATTCTGTTCCATACCATTGAGTATCATCTTATAACCTCATAACTTTTATGACCTCGTCGGCAGTGTGCTGCAGCTCTATTATCACCAGTCCCACGTTGGCATCTACATCGAGCAGCACCAGGAGCGAAGCGCCGCCCAGATTGAAGACGACAACGATCCCATCACTGGTGTAAATTGTGGTGTGGTCAAATGAGGGCAAACCGAGGTTGTGGACCGATTTGTTTACCAGGCCGACAATCGACGCGCTGATCGCGTGTGCGATCTGAGTGTCATAAGAGTGATCACGGAATTTATCAGCGACCTTGAGACCGTCTGCGGACGAGATGACGACCCCGCGTATGCTGCTGACGCGAGCGCTGAGGCTTGTTAGTAGCATGTTTAATTGGTCGATTGTCGTCTGAGGCATTACATAACCTGTCTGAATGGTTCCATATAAATGTGTCGGGTTAGTATGCAGCATCATAATATCGTGACATAATGACCGTAAAGCATCCGGCGGATGTATCGGCATTCGCGAGCAACTGTAAAAAAACGCAGCGCAGTGCATGTGCCATGCCGTAGCCGGAGATGTTAATATAGCATACCATTATAGTAGGATGGATCACCTCCATGTCATGAAACTATACTAGAGACAACTCTCCTGTGATTGCGTCCAGCTGATCGGAGCGAGCAGGACCGATACCGAGCGCTGTGACCGTGCCTGGTGGTATCTCAGTCATGCCTGCGTCAGTGATCAGCGACACCGGAAGTCCTGCAGCCTCCGCATCCATCTTTATTCCATAGAGTTCAGAAAGGTCTTTCACCTGCAAAACAATCTTCTTCTGCCCGCCTTCCTTCCATTCTCTCCTGGAACTGACGGATGCCGCTTCGGATGCCGATACCGCAGCATGCGCAACCTGCACTGCGAGTTTTCCACGCGAGAGTTTCAGGTTCTCGCGCACGATGATGCATTGTTTGTATTCTGTCATATTGCTAAAGGATCAATGGTCAATTGTCAAGGGTATATGTTCTGCATGAGTTGCGCCTGGGTTGGGTCATGATCAGAGCCCCCCAAGCACCGCCTCGAGCATTACATCGAGTGGCGGCTCAACTCCGGTCCATATCCGAAACGCCTCTGCGCCCTGATGCACGAGCATCCGCACGCCGCCGATTGTCGTTGCGCCCATCTGTTCCGCACCCGCAAGTAGCCTGGTTTGGAGGGGGTTGTACACGATATCAAAGACGGTGAGATCCACGCGCAGGAGCTCGCGCGGTACTGGCGTAGCATTAACATCCGGGTACATCCCAACTGATGTGGTATTGATCAGGACATCGGCGTCTTCGATATCGCCTGATATCGCGTCCAACCCGATGCTTCCAATCAATGGGTCTTTCCCCAGTTC
>MAXT01000133.1:0-148 GCA_001751225.1 Desulfuromonadales bacterium C00003107
CCACCACCGAGCCCTGCGCCATGTGCCTTGGCGCCCTGCCTTGGTCGGGCATAGTCAGTCTGGCCTGTGGCGCTCGGGACGAAGATGCCCGCGCAATCGGTTTTGATGAGGGGGACAAGCCGACTGATTGGCCGGCCACTCTGCAACG
>MAXT01000133.1:267-10042 GCA_001751225.1 Desulfuromonadales bacterium C00003107
TAACGGCGGGGCCTTTTTAAGTGAAGAACCCAGTATTTCAACTACATAATATGCCGAACGATATCGCCCTTGATAAGGTAATGGACATCCTCGGCAATGTTGGTGGCCAGGTCGGCGATGCGTTCCAGATAACGGGAGACCACCAGATAGGAGATCAGCGGTTCGATACAATCAGGCTGTTGCCGGATCTGTTCGATAACCAGACCATAGCTTTTATGATGCAGGGCATCGACTTCATCATCGAGGGCGATTACCTCATGGGCCTCGTGCAGATCGAGATTCACCAGCGAATCGAGGCTCTTCTTTACCATTGAATAGACCTTCTGCGACATGTTGCTGAATTCAAAAGGAATCGTCATGGGCTTGTACTTCAACAGATCAAGGACCCGCTCGGCGATGTTTACGGCCATATCGGCTATACGTTCCAAGTCGTTGTTGATCTTCAACACTGAAATGATAAAACGCAGGTCGTTGGCCACCGGCTGGTGCAGGGCCAAAATCTTAAGACATTCCTCCTCCAAGTCAACCTCCTGGCGATCGATACGATCGTCCGAGGCAGCTACCCTTTTCGCCAGTTCTCCGTCCATCTCCTCCAGCGAACGCACCGCCAGCAGATAGGTTTCCTCAACATCGGCGCTCAGAGTCAGCAGTCGTCTTTTGAGCTTTTCCGTTTCCCGTACAATATGGTTTGTCATCTCAATCAGCCCCTATCCGAATCGTCCGGTAATATAGTCTTCTGTCTGCTTGCTTTTCGGCTTCACAAACAGATCCTGGGTCAGACCGTACTCGATCAGCGCCCCCTCGTACAAAAAGGCGGTATAATCCGATACCCGCGCGGCCTGCTGCATGTTATGGGTCACGATGATGATCGTGTACTTGGAACGCAGTTCGCTGATCAGCTCTTCAACGCGAATCGTCGACTTGGGATCGAGAGCCGAACAAGGTTCATCCATGAGCACCACTTCGGGATTGACGGCGATGGCGCGAGCGATGCACAGACGCTGCATCTGCCCTCCGGACAATCCCAGAGCCGATTGATGCAGGCGGTCCTTGACCTCGTCCCACAGAGCAGATCCTTGCAGGCTCACCTCCACCGCTTCATCAAGCACGGCTTTATTTTTTTCACCGGCGATGCGCAAACCGTAAACCACATTTTCATAAATGGTCTTCGGAAACGGATTTGATTTCTGAAACACCATACCCACGCGACGACGCAATTCGATAACATCCATCGATGAGTCATTAACTTCGGTATCGTCAAGCAGAATACTGCCCTCGACTCGCCCTCCATCGACCAGGTCGTTCATGCGGTTGAAACAGCGCAACATGGTCGATTTGCCGCAGCCGGAAGGGCCGATCAGGGCAGTGACCTTTTCCTTGGGGAAGTCTAGATTGACATTAAACAGGGCCTGGGAAGCGCCATAATAGAAATCCAGATCATTGACCCTGACCACAGGGTTATCGACTGAAATACAAAAGGACTCGCTCATCGCTATATACCTTTGTTCAGAAAGTTCGGTAACTGTAACGTTTTTTCATTTTGTTGCGCAGATAGATGGCTACACTGCTCATCACCAACACGATCAGCACCAGCAGCAGGGTGGTGACGAAGACCATCGGCTTGGCCGCCTCGACATTGGGCGACTGGAAACCGATATCGTAGATATGGAACCCAAGATGCATGAATTTGCGATCGAGGTGGATGAAGGGGAAGCTACCATCGATGGGCAAAGCCGGCGCCAGCTTGACCACGCCGGTAATCATCAGCGGAGCCACCTCCCCTGCGGCCCGGGCCATGGCCAGGATCAGACCGGTCATGATACCCGGCGAGGCCATAGGCAATAGAGTCCGCACCAGGGTCTGCAACTTGGTGGCGCCCAGAGCCAGGGAACCTTCCCTCACCCCCTGAGGAATGGCACCGAGGGCCTCTTCTGTAGCGACAATGACCACCGGCACAGTCAGCAGGCCGAGAGTCAGGCTAGCCCACAGAATGCCGCCGGTACCAAAGGTCGGGCTCGGTAATTGTTCAGCAAAGAAAAACCGGTCAATGCTACCGCCGATGCCGTAAACGAAGAAGGCCAGACCGAAAATACCGTAGACAATCGAAGGAATGCCGGCCAGATTGTTAACCGCGATCCGCACCAGGCGCACCACGGTACCGTCCTTGGCATATTCACGCAGATAGATAGCCGTCACCACCCCCAGCGGAAAAGAAACCAAGCTCATGATGAAAATCAGGGTCACGGTACCGAAGATAGCCGGGAACAGCCCCCCCTCGGTATTCGACTCGCGGGGCTCGCCAAAGATCAGCTCCCAAAGTTTACCGAGATAAAAACTGACCTTCTGCAGCATGCTCATCTGGTTGGGCCGGTAAAAGCGCACGACATCACTCACCGCCATCACCCGCTCACACCCTGCGGCATCGGCGAAGGTAGCGGTGACTTGCGATAGTTTCTCCAGCTGGGCCGCCTGTAGCATCAGCACCTGAGTGAAGCTCCCTTCGAGCTGCTGTTGCTGCTCGGCAAGTTGCTGCAAATCCGGATCGTCGCCCGTCGCGCCGCGGTAAATCAACTTGTCCACCTTTATGCGTAGCCGAGTCGATTGGGCATTAAGCCGGCTCAGTTGCTCCGCGAGATTTTCAAGCTCGCCTTGTTTCTGCTGTCCCACATATTGATGGGCTGCGGTCAGGCGCTGCCAGGGATTCTGTAGCACCGTGGCACCTAGTTCCGGTGTTTGAACAGAGAGCAGACGACCATAGAAATTGCCATATTCCTGCCGTTCCAGAACCACCGCATCATCAGGAAGATCGAATTGACCGATATCACTCTCATCGACCCAGCGAAAATCGAGGCCGTAAAGGTCGCGGTTTCCGACCTTGAACTGCAGCCGTTCCCCCTCGCCCAGATAGACGGCCTCGCGGCGAGTGACCTCCCCCATCAAATGCGTACCATCCTTGAGATGCGCCTCAGTCACGGCTGAGGGCCAGAAAACCCCCAACCCGTTGACAATCACTACGCCAATCAGCACCACAGCTAAGAGCAGGGTCAGGGTCAGCGCCGCAGCGGTTCCCCATACACAATGTTCACCTCTACGCCAGAAATTGTTCATAATAGGTCCTGTATCCATGTATTCGCTGGCCGAAACAACTCGGTAATAATCTTTACGCTATCCATTTAGTGTCCTTCCGGGAACTATGGATGGACACAGTGCTGTTTTCATATGGGAAACGAGCAATTTTCCACAAGGTCAAGGAAATCAAGCGCTTGCGCGGAGGCGTAGCTGTTTCCGCCGCACAAACAAGGGCGCGGATTGACGCCGAGATTGAGGGAAAGGGCCGTTTCCGGATGAAAACCATTTAGAAACGGCCATACTTTTTCCGCAACCGCTGCCGAACTACTTCCGCTACGGTGTTGAGAACAAAGGTCATGAGAAACAACAGCACTGCCGACAGAAAAAGTACCCGATAGAGGGTCCCACCATGGGGGGCCTCGGGGATTTCAACGGCAATATTCGACGACAGGGGACGCATGCCATTGAATATGCTCAAATCCATGATGGCCGTATTGCCCGTGGCCATCAGCACGATCATGGTCTCGCCGATGGCCCGGCCGAAGCCGATCATGGTGCCGGCAAAGATACCGGGACTGGCCGAGGGCAGAATGACTCGTTTGACGGTCTGCCAGCGGCTGGCGCCCAAGGCCATGGAGGCCGCCCGCAGGCTCTGCGGCACATTAGACAGGGCATCCTCGGCCATGGTGAAGATAATCGGAATCACCGCAAAGCCGAGGGCGAAGGAGATAACGATATTATTGCGCGGATCGTAACGGGTGCCAGCTTCGGTAAACAGCCAGAGCTTGAAATCACCACCGAACAGCCAACTTTCCACCGCTGGACCAAGCCACAGAGCACAAGCCACGGCAGCCACCAGCACCGGCGCCAGCAGCAAAAACTCGTGACCCTTTTCAATCCGTTTGCACCAGGGATGATTGCGCACCAACTGCCAGAGAACCAGAGCCAGCAAAAGAAAGGTCGGCACGAACAGCACGCTGAGAAACAGGGAGGTTATGGATTTTTCCAACAACGGTGCGAACCACAAAGCGGCCAGAAAACCTATAATCACCGAGGGGACGGCAGCCATGATTTCTACTGCCGGCTTGATCACTCCACGCAGCTTTTCGCTACCAAACTGGCTGGTGTAGATCGCTCCAAGCAGCGCCAGTGGTACGGCGAAGAGCATGGCGTAAAAGGTTCCTTTGATGGTGCCGAAAATCAGCGGCGTCAGGCTGAACTTGGGTTCGAAATCATCGCTAGCCGATGACGATTGCCAGGCATAAGCAGGTTGCTCATAACTTTCGTACCAGACTTTGCCGAACAGGGTTTTCCAGCTCACCTCCGGGTGAGGATTCTGCATCCGCCAGGAAAGGGCGCGACCTTGGCTATCAATTCCCACCAAACCGTCGCCACGACTGGACAAAGCTACATGGGTAAGAGGACCAACCTTGGCCAGATTGAGTAGCCGGCGTTCGCTAGTCATATGATCGAGATGAACGGTTCCTTGATCGTCGACACTAAGTAGACTTTTATCCCGCAAAGAAGGTAATAGCCTGACAACCGGACCGTTGTGAGAAGCCAAGGTATGAATCTGATGTAACCGCTTTACCCCGCCGGATGACTCACTGGCTACCGGAAACCAGGTGGTCACCCCGCCCTTGTCATCACCTACCGCTAGAGAGATATCGCCGAAAATCAGACACAAAGCGGTAATCGCCCGCCGGTCGGTGAAAGCCGGCAGCCGATCAAGCAACTTCGGCTCTTCGGGGGCTGAGATGTCCCAGCGCAGCAGGGTTCCCTGGTCGGTACCGGCATAGATAGTCATGCCGCTAATGTCCAAGGTCAGGGCGGTGATCTGCTCTCGGGCCAGGCCCGGATTTAAAGTATAGCTATAGTTCTCGGTCCCCGACTCACCGAACAGGTCCTCGACGGCGATCCGCTGTTCGACTTGCAGCAGCCCGTTGGTCTGTAGACTGACCCGCACCTGGCTCTCTTCGCCGATGCTGCGGGCCGTGAAACGCTTAGGCAAACTGTTGATTGAAGGCTTCATGCAGGCTAAACGCACGACCTGACGCTCAAAGGATCGCTGCCCCTCGGCATCAAAATGAACCGGAAAACGGACCTCCTCCATGGTCAGAGAACTATCACTCCAGAGTAGATTGAAGCGTCGCGGACCACCGCGCTCGACATCGACTAGCGTCAATTCCTCGGCAGGCGGTGATAAGGCAACCGTTTCCAGTAACTCGCCACTGGCGGCGCTATAAAAAGCCACCGAAGCATCGCTTTGCAGGGTAAAGACACTTTCCAGGTAATCATCAACTCCCGCTTGCAGAACCGTAGTGCCTGAGGCGCTGATCACGTCGACCACGGCTTGACACTCAACGGAAGGCGATTGGAAAAGAGGAAAGGTTACCCGGGCGATCAGAAACAGAATCAACACAACGCTGAAAATGACCGCCAT
Source organism: Desulfuromonadales bacterium C00003107 (assembly GCA_001751225.1). Classification (GTDB taxonomy): domain Bacteria; phylum Desulfobacterota; class Desulfuromonadia; order Desulfuromonadales; family Syntrophotaleaceae; genus Syntrophotalea_A. The sequence continues at coordinate 5,780 of MAXT01000133.1, forward strand.
CCCGCCAAAGGAGATAACGTATCGGGCAATCCGGTCCCACCGCTTAATTCTCTTCAGATGTTTTTGATTCATCATCCCCATCCAGGGCCATTCATAAAGATAATCCTGCCCACCGACCATCAGGGCCGATGGGCAGAATGTTACTTTGCGTTTATCTCGCCGGCAGGATCGAGCTACTTCAGAGGAGCCAGTTGCTTCATGGCTATCGGGGCAGGCAGAGGCAGGTAACCGTCCTTGATCACAATTTCCTGACCTTCCTTGGACAACACGTACTTGAGGAATTCCTCGGTCATCTTCGGCAGCGGTTTGTTGGGAGCTTTGGCCACATAGAGGTAAAGCATGCGGCCGAGGGGATATTTCTTTTGCAGCACATTGTTCGTAGTTGGGCTGTGTAAGCCTTTTCACCGTCTTTTTTGGCCAAGGCAATGGCTTTGACGCCGGAGGTCTTATAGCCGATGCCGGAGTAACCTATGCCACCAAGATCTTCGGTGACCGAAAGGACCACCGAAGCGGAACCGGGTTGCTCTTTAACGATGTCCTTGTAATCGCCTTTAAATAGGGCTTTTTTCTTGAAATAACCGTAGGTACCGGATGCCGAGTTGCGACCATAAAGACTGACCGGCTTATTGGCCCACGCACCGGTCATGCCGACTTGCCCCCAGGTGGTAGACATCAACTAGGCCGCCCTTACGGGTCTTGGAGAAGATGGCGTCGACCTGCTGCAGGGAAAGGCTTTCGATAGGATTGTCCTTGTTGAACATACACGGCTAGGGAATCGAGGGCCACGCCAATGGAAGTCGGTTTGAAGCCGTACTTCTTCTCGAAGGCCTCGATTTCACCACGCTTCATAGAACGGGACATGGGACCGATCTGGGCGACACCTTCGATCAGTGCCGGAGGAGCTGTACTGGAGCCTTTACCTTCGATCTGGATATTGATGTTGGGGTACTTTTTGCGAAAACCTTCAGCCCACAGGGTCATGAGGTTGTTGAGGGTGTCGGAACCGACACTGTTGAGATTACCCGATACTCCCTGAGTCTTCTCATAAGTCGGCAGTTTGGCATCGACCTGAATCGGTGCAGCCGAGCTGCTCGCAATCATCATCGGAACCGCCAATACAGCGGCAAGGGCCACTGCGGCCACACCCTTGATTTTTCCAGCTGCCTTGAAATTCATCAATTCGTCTCCTTTTTCAATTGGGGAATGTTGGCCCGTCATGAAACATCCACGGTCACGGCCATTAACCATCGCTTGTTGATGGAGCCAATCTGCCCGCCGCATGTTAGGTCCTTGTTAGGCGAACATAAGCAGATTGCAAGTACGGTTTCCCCTGTTCGAAAAAGTTTAGATCTCTTGAAGAATAGACAAAGACGGTGATCATTTAATTCAGGCTGTTGGAAGCAAGAGTGTGAACACACTCCCCGCACCGGGCTCGCTGGATACTGTCACCGAGCCACCATGGGCCTGAATGATATGTTTGACAATGGCCAAACCAAGACCGGTGCCTCCCTGGTGACGACTGCGGGCCTTATCGACTCGGTAAAAACGCTCAAACAGACGGGGTAGATGCTCTTTCGAAATACCGCAGCCTCGATCCCGAACCCGAATCTTGAGCATATCGTCCTCAACTTCGGCTTCAACCTGTACACGGCTTTGCCGCTCGCCGTACTTGATGGCGTTGCCGACCAGGTTGATGACCGCCTGCTCGAGGAGGGGAGTATTGATACGGGCCTGCAGCTCAGCGTCGCACGCAAGCTGCAAATCAATTCCTTTGTCGGCGGCGGCTACTTCACAGGACTGCAGTGCCGACCTCAGCGCCGGTTCCAAGAATTGCACCTCCAACACCATGCCGCTAACGTCATCGTTCTGCTCAATACGCGACAGGGCCAGTAGATCGTCGATAATGGCATTGAGACGGTCGGCCTGCTTAGCCACGATCTTCAAAAACTTCTGACTATCAGCCGGCGATACGGCGGCGCCATCCAACAGAGTTTCGACGGAGGCTTTGATGGCGGTGATCGGGGTTTTCAGCTCATGGGAAACATTGGCCACAAAATCGCGGCGGATATTCTCCAGTCGCCGCAACCGGGTCACATCATGCAATACGATCAACACGCCAATTTCCTGTTGTTCGGCATCCCGCAGCACGGTACCGTGGGCCTGCAGGTAGCGGGCGGCCTCGTCCTGCAGCACGATCTCTCCTTCGATCGGACCGGGTCCTTCCAGGGTGCGGCCGATGAAGCGCTGCAGGTCGGCCTTGCGAGCCACCTCGGCAATACGCTGCCCCTGCAGCTTCTCGGGGTCAACACCGAGGAATTGCGCGGCAGCCTGATTAAAGTGAAGCACCCGCTCTTCCATATCGAGGGCCAGCACCCCCTCGACCATGCTCGCCAGTACCGCCTGCTGCTCGTTGCGCTGCTCCATAATGGTCCGGATCCGATCGTCGAGCTGTTCGGCCATCAGATTCATAGCCCGGGCCAAAGCGCAGACCTCCATAGAACCAGCCACGGCCAACTTGCGATCGAAGCGGCCTTGGGCAAAGTCCACCGCACCATGGCGCATGGCCTCCAGCGGGCGGCTGATACGCCGGGAAACCCAGAAGCTGACCAGAACCGCCAGCACCAAAGCCACCAGACCACCAATGGGCACTTGATGATAGAGGGCCTTCAGGGCACCGTCGATGGCGGTCAGGGCCCGGGCAGCTCTAACCGTACCGACGATCCTGGCCTCGCTGGCCACCACCGGCACCGCCACATACATCATGTCCTGCTGCAAGGTACGGCTATAGCGGGTCGAATGAGACACTCGGCCGGCCAGACCCGCAGCGACTTCTACTCGGCTGGCATGGTTTTCCATACGAGCCGGATCCTCGACGGAGTCGCCGACCACTGACCCCGACGGCAACACGACGGTAAACCGGGCATCGGCCGCCGACCCCAATTCCTTACACAAACGATCAAGCCCGTCAAAATCCTTGGCCTCAAGCGCTGTGACGATCTGCGGGGTCACCAGACGAGCCCGGGCCTCCAAATCGACTGCGGTCTGTCCCAGGAAGAAATTCTCGATGGCACCGGTCAGGTGCCAGCCGACCCCGAACAGGACCGCCATAATGATGATCACGTAAGAGGGGAAAATCTGCCACAGCAAACGGATATTTTTCATTGATTTTCTACCCCTTAAGAACTTGATAAAATCATCGGCTGGGTAAGTAAAAAATTCATCTCGCAAGGCCTGGTGATTTTTCGGGGGAAAAGGCACACAGATCGTATGTCGAGGTCCTAAAAAAACGCAGTAACGCCGCAGGGCGGACTTTTTTGCGACGTCATCAGTCCTTGAAGCGGTAGCCGACACCCCGCACGGTTTCAATAAGCTTGCCATAAGCACCAAGCTTTTTACGCAAACCGACAATCTGCACATCGACGGCCCGATCGGTCACCGAATAGTCGTCGCCGCGCACCGCGTTGACAATCTGATAACGGGTAAATACCCAGCCAGGGCGACTGGCCAGAAACTGCAGCACCCGAAACTCGGTATAGGTTAGTTCGACAGACTGACCATCGACCAAAACCTCGTTGCGGCCCGGATGAATAAGCAGTCCAGCGGCTTTAATCACCTCGGACTGTTCGGCAGCCTCCTCACCGCCTTTATTGCGCCGCAGTACCGCCCGGGCGCGGGCGATAAGGATTCGCGGGCTGAAGGGTTTGGTCACATAATCGTCGGCCCCCATTTCCAGTCCGGCCACCACGTCCGACTCTTCCCCCTTGGCGGTCACCATAAGCACCGCCACAGAACGGGTCTCGGCTTGGCTTTTGAGAGTGCGACAGACCTCCAGGCCATCGATACCCGGCAACATCAGATCGAGTATCACCAGGTCGGGAGGATCTTTCTGCACGATTCGCAGGGCCTCTTCGCCACTGGTGGCGCAGGTTGAACGAAACCCTTCCCGAGTCAGATTGTAATGAATCAGAGCCAGAATATCTTCCTCGTCCTCAACCACCAGGATATGCTTTTTGGTTTTTGCATGCTCTTGAGGCATCTGCTGATTTTCTGTCATGGGCAGCTAATCTCCCTGCCTTAATGGTTAGTCTCACAGAGCTAATACATCTTGAATGTTAGGCAATTATTAGCAATGGAGAAACAGATCTATCGATGGACCATAAGTGGCCATAGTCCAATGAACTATAGCAAAAACAGTCAGCAGGCGATACCAGACCCGGGGGACATAGCGCTACAAAAAATGCCACCGGACCCTATGCGGTCCGG
>MAXT01000133.1:10224-10673 GCA_001751225.1 Desulfuromonadales bacterium C00003107
CGTGCCGGAGTTGTGGCCCTGCTCGTTCACAAGGGTATAGGTTCTAATCATAGAGCCAGTCTGTGGCTCGGCCGATTTGCTGGCGGATGAGGCGCAACCGCCCAAAATCAAGATCATGCCTATTGCCCCCAGCATCAACAGAAAGCTACGCCATCTACCGCCTACATTCACAGTGGTCATCATGTTGTTCTCCTTTCGCAGCAATGAAAGATCGTGAGCGCTACCTACTTCGTCATTGTAGCAGTGGAGCAGGTCTTTTCAACCAACCGAAGTCGCCCCCGGTGGCCAGTCTTTACGCCCCTTTAAATAAACTTTTCCAGAAGCCCACTGGTAAAACCTGACATTTCTGCTTTTATTAATAGCAGTCGCGACAGGGACGAGGAAACAAACCGTTTCGAAGCAAAAAACTCGGCCCGTGTAGCCCGTTCCAGTACCTCCAGTACCTCCAG
>MAXT01000133.1:10839-11322 GCA_001751225.1 Desulfuromonadales bacterium C00003107
ATGCCGGAAAACGACATGCCCGGTACTGGCAAAACGGTTGGACAAGCTTTTATTCCGCAAGCGCCCTGGCACAGACGGTCTTCTGGCTCGATGCCGACAACAATGATGACCGCATCCACTATGTAGTCGGGGCCGTCAAAGCGACCGGCGGCTTGATCGACATGCTGCTGCGGCCTCTGCCGGGTCGCTATGGGGCCAATGAAATCAGAGCCTTGGAAGGTCCCTCCCTCGACAGACTGGGCAAAGGCGAAGACCTGTTGCAAGCCGCCGCCCGACGTGCACAGGCAAAAACCACCTGGAAGCCCCACCTCAAGGTTATGGGTGTCAACCTGCTGGGGGGCGCGGTGATCCTGGCTTTCGGTGACGGAGGCGATGCCCTGGTTTCCACAGCGATCGGTATCGCCGTGGCGGAAGCGAATATCTGGACGCAGCCGACCCAGCCGAGCACCGACCTGCGGGATTATCAGGGTCGGTTTGTCGGGA
>MAXT01000134.1 GCA_001751225.1 Desulfuromonadales bacterium C00003107
CTCTGACAGCGTTGGTAGACGCTCTCAAACCGCCCCGCAAGATTCTGCTGATGGTTAAAGCCGGTGCGGCAGTCGATGCCCTGCTTGAACACCTCATCCCCCTGTTGTCAGCAGGGGATATTGTCATCGACGGCGGCAACTCCCACTATGAGGATACGACCCGTCGCTGCAGCCAGTTCAAAGAACTGGGGATGCGTTTTGTCGGTTGTGGTATCTCCGGTGGTGAGGAAGGAGCACGGCACGGGCCGGCATTGATGCCCGGCGGACATCGTAGCGCCTGGCCCGAACTGCAACCGATCTTTGAAGCCATTGCTGCTCGGGTAAAGGGCGAGCCCTGTTGTCGTTGGATGGGAGAAGGCGGTGCCGGCCACTATGTCAAAATGGTCCATAACGGCATCGAGTACGGCGACATGCAGCTCATTGCCGAGGCCTACCATCTGCTGCACGATGGCCTAGGTCTTTCGGCAGCGCAGTTACAAACAATCTTTCAGGACTGGAACCGGGGGCCTCTCGATTCCTACCTGATCGAAATTACCGGGCAGATTCTCGGGGTCAGTGATAAGGACGGCCAGCCCCTGCTCGACAAGATTCTTGATGCCGCCGGTCAGAAGGGTACCGGTAACTGGACCGTGATTAGCGCCCTGGAACTTGGCGTACCCTTGACCCTGATCGCCGCGGCCGTCTTTGCCCGGTCCCTCTCGGCCCATCACCAGGAACGGCAAGTTGCGGCTCAACAATTAGGGGCCTCTGGAAAACACCTCGCAGCGGCTGAGCAGGACGTTGTTGCCGCTGTTCACGACGCTCTCTACGCCGCTAAAATCATCTCCTATGCCCAGGGTTTCATGCTCTTGCGAGCTGCCGCAGAAACGTTTAACTGGGACCTTAACTATCGTGACATCGCTCTGACCTGGCGGGGCGGCTGCATTATTCGCAGTGCATTTCTCAACGATATCGCCCATGCTTACGAAAAACAGCCAAATCTTACAAACCTGCTGCTGGACAATTTTTTCAGCGCTGCCCTCAGCCAAAGTGAAGCCCACTGGCGACAAACGGTTGTAATCGGCAGTCGCCATGCTATCCCTCTACCAGCCATGGCAGAAGGATTAGCCTTTTACGACGGCTATCGCTGTCCACGGTTGCCGGCTAACCTGCTACAGGCCCAACGGGATTTGTTCGGTGCGCATCAGTACGAACGCCTCGATTCGCCACGGGGAACCTTCTTTCACAGTGACTGGTAAGGAGCTGGTGTCTCACCCTGCTCAACTATGATGCATTCGCAAAAACTTATAGGATGGCTAAGCAAAAATTTCGCCCTACAAGGCCTGGTGTTTTTTCAGGGGTTCCAGGCATACATCTAGTATGTCGAGGTCCTGAAAAAACGCCGTAACGCTGTAGGGCAGACTTTTTGCGACGCCATCAACTATGGATTAAATCATGAAAGAACCTTGCACCATCGTCATCTTCGGCGCCACCGGCGACCTGTCGCGCAACAAACTGTTGCCAGCCCTCTACCACCTGGAAGCGGCCGGCCGCCTGCCCGAGGGGACCCGGATCGTCGCATCCGGCCGTCGTCCCTGGCAACCGTTGCAATGGCAACAGGAAGCGCGCCAGGCGATTGGGGATAAAGCCCGCGGAGGACTGGACGAAACGACTTTTTGCCGCTTTTTCGAACGCAGTGAATATTTTCGCGGCGACCTTGGCGAGGCCGATCTCTATCAAGGTCTCGCTAACTTGCTGGCCGATCGGCAACGTTTTTCTGCCAACATCATCTTTTACATGGCCGTCAGTCCAAACGCTTACGGTCCGATTATCGAACAATTGAGCGACGCCGGCCTATTGCAGGAGGAAGACGGCTGGCGAAGGATCGTTTTTGAAAAACCTTTCGGTTATGACCTGCAAAGCGCCACCGAGCTGCAACATCGACTGAGCCGTTTTCTAGACGAAGAACAGGTCTATCGCATCGATCACTATCTGGGCAAAGGGACCGTGCAGAACATCTTGGTGTTCCGCTTCGGCAACGTGCTCATGGAACCGCTCTGGAACCGTAATTACATCGATCATGTACAGATCACCCATACGGAACCACAGGGAGTCGGCAGCCGAGCCGGCTTTTACGATAGCGCCGGCGCAGTACGCGACATGATTCAGAGCCACCTGTTACAACTTCTGACTTTCGTCGCCATGGAGGCCCCCATTTCTATGGACGCCGAAGCCCTGCACGACGAAAAGCTCAAGGTTCTGCGCTCCATTCGTCCCATGGCCACAGAGGATCTGGACCGTTGTGCGGTCCGGGCTCGCTATAGCAGCGGCACGGTTGCAGGTCAGCCAGTCCCAGCCTATCTGCAAGAACCGGGAGTTTCGCCGGACAGCCGTACTGAAACCTATGCCGCCTTAAAGCTCTATATCGACAACTGGCGCTGGTCCGGTGTGCCCTTTTACCTGCGTACCGGTAAACGGCTGGCAGAAAAACAATCGATGGTATCCATCTGCTTCAAGCATCCGCCGCAACAATTTTTTCGCGCCAGCCACATCCAGTGCGAGGCATCCAACTGGCTGCTGATGGGTATTCAGCCCAACGAATGCCTGCGGGTGGAGATGACCGTCAAAACGCCGGGCCTGGAGATGGCCACCCGCCGCACCGGACTCGACGCCAGTTATCGCCGCGCAGACGAGGTAGCTAACGACGCCTATGAGGAATTGCTGCTCGACATTATGCAAGGTGATCGCTCGCTATTTTTGAGTTACCGGGAGGTAAAGAGCGCCTGGCAGGTGGTCGACCCGCTGCTGCAAGGCTGGGCGGCGCAAAAAGACGAAATGCCCGAATATGAAGCCGGTAGCTGGGGACCGACGGAAGCCGACAAACTGTTTGACGGCAAGTGCCGCTCCTGGCGCAATTCACTGGAGTTACCGCCCTAAAGCGTAAAAAGGAACACGGAATGCAGGCTATTCGCTGGGAAATGGTAAGCGATGAGGAGGAGGTGGCTGTGTGGGCCTGCCGGCGCATTCTTCTCGCCGCCGATCAAGCAATTGCGACTCGCGGCCAGTTTCGCATAGTTCTTGCGGGCGGCCGCACTCCTGAACGAACCTACCGGCTGCTAAGCGAAGTCGACACCGATTGGCGTTGCTGGCAGGTCTACTTTGGCGACGAGCGTTGCCTGCCCGTCGGCAACTCGCAACGCAACAGCGACATGGCGGCCAGGGTCTGGCTGGACCGAGTGGACATGCCGACCGCCAACATCCATGTCATTCCCGCCGAGCTCGGCCCTTATGAGGCGGCCCAACAGTATGAGGCGCTGGTGCGTCAGGCCCTCCCCTTTGACTTGGCTCTGCTCGGTCTCGGCAACGATGGTCACACGGCCAGTATCTTTCCGGGCGCACCGCACCTGGGAGAATCGCTAGTACAACCAGTGTTACACGCTCCCAAAGCGCCCAGCCAACGGGTCACCCTGAGCGCCGCGGCCCTTAATCAATGCCGGGAAATCCTCGTATTGGTCAGCGGCCAGGAAAAGAGGGCGATTCTCAAAGCCTGGCAGCAGGGCGAACCGTTGCCCATCAGCGCCCTTCAGCCCCTAGGCGAACTGAGCGTCATCTACGACCGAGAGGCCGCACCCGGCTCTTCGGCCTGACGCCGGGCGGCGGCGATCCGCAAGGCCTCAACACAGCGATAGGGGACCCGCAGGTTGCCCCGCAGACCGCCAATCACCAGTTCCTCCTGATGCCCGCCATGATAGTCGGAACCACCGGTTACCAGCAGCCCCCGACGATTGGTCTCACTTAAAAACCAGTCGATATCATCGTTTCCGGCCTGATTGCTGTACACCTCAATGCCTTCCAGACCACAATCGACAAACGCATCAAACAACTGTCCCAAAACCTGCCGATCCCGGCTGATGTAGGCGGGATGTGCCAGGGAGGTCACGCCACCGGCCCGCTGAATAAGAGAAATAGCCTCTTCAATGGGAAAGAAGCGCTTGTCCACATTGCATGGCACCAGGTAGCGGTCGAAGGCCTCGTCCTTGTTCCGTACATAGCCCAACGCTATGAGTTCCAGAGCGATATGGGGT
>MAXT01000135.1:0-355 GCA_001751225.1 Desulfuromonadales bacterium C00003107
CCCCTTGGCAGTGAGCAATGTCCATATTTTGATGTAGGAGATGTGTCCAGTGATCTCGGTTCCTTCACTCGTGACAATGTATTTGTCAAGAACAGTGGGATTCATAATAAGGATAAATTGGGCAAGGCCCTTCATCTGAGCGTTAAGCTCATTGGCAGTGGTCATCAATGTGTCAATGTCTACGTCTGAAAGTGGCTCTTTGACATCCGTAGTCCATTTGGCCTTATTAGCCACAGGTTCGCCCAAATCTATGTGCTCTTCCCTCTGAGCATTCTTTGCCATCTTGAGTGCAGCCTGGATTGCATCTTTGGCAATCTCACGGTTCATTCTATCAAAAGATGCAAAGCCCATGTTT
>MAXT01000135.1:428-683 GCA_001751225.1 Desulfuromonadales bacterium C00003107
GCGATGTCTTTTCCATCAGTCATGCGTTGCCACCAGTTAGCTTCTGGTACTCGCTCAATGGCAAAATAAAGTATACGGATGAAGCGAGAGTGATTACGCCCAAGAAGCAATAGCGGCATCTGACCACCCAATCTTTTTGTGCACCGATGCGATACGAAGCGGAGTGATTTGATATGGCCAAGGTCACCAAGAAGATTATCACATCATTTTCCAAGTTCAAATCTGAATGGGAGAAGGATGCAAAAAAACCCGAAA
>MAXT01000135.1:699-884 GCA_001751225.1 Desulfuromonadales bacterium C00003107
ACTCTCATGTACTATCTAATCGCAGCACTCAACATTGAGAAAGATACCGATTTGGCTGATGCGATGATGACTGTGATTGTGTCAAAGAAGGATTGCCTCAAGAAAGGAGGGTCCCCTTCTGGGCTGAAGCTTGGAAGAAGTGCGAAGTATTTTGTTGGACAGTTCAAGAAGAACCCAAGGATTGC
>MAXT01000135.1:964-1121 GCA_001751225.1 Desulfuromonadales bacterium C00003107
GTTCCCTCACCATGACTGTGATCAAGAAGCAGGACCATGGAAAGGGTCTGAAGATATTCATTCAGAGTGGAGGAAAAGATCTTGCAACACCCTTGCAGCTTCGAAAGAACAATTCTGGACAATGGAAATTGACTGAGTATTCATCCGTCTGTACTGG
>MAXT01000135.1:1163-2476 GCA_001751225.1 Desulfuromonadales bacterium C00003107
AGGGCAAAGAGCGGTTTTGAATCTTCTAGGTTGCTTTCGGACTCAACTCTGCCCGGGAGCAAGCTTGACGTTTCCATCCACATTCGCAGCTTATCTACATGTTTCCGCAATCGCAGATCGTTGCCTGCGTACCCGAGTGGGAATGCCATAGGACCAATGAGCCTCTCCTGATTGTGAGCCGTATAGAAGCATGCTTGAAATCCCTTTGCTCCAATCTGCCGCGCCCGCTCACTTACACTCATGACGAGGTCCAAGTCTGCGTTTGATTTCACACTCAAGTAGTAAGTAGGATGGTGCGGATTTGCAGTGTCAGTGAACTTGACAACGCGAGCGCCGGAAGGAAAACGTTTGCTGACACAGGAGCGGCATTCCCATTCTGCTTCATTTACCAGTGACTTATACACGACGTGTGTATCTTCAGTTGAGCCGCACGTGCTACATCTCATATTCATCGATTTACCCCTGTTTTCATAGAAAACGCAGAACTTGAGATGTTATGTTCTCCCCNNCAAATGAGCCAAATGGCAGCTGATTTGCCAAAGAACCGAACGATTACGCGCAGCATTGTCAAGATTCAAATAGAGTCCAGTGTCGTTCGTGAACAGATAATCGTCGATATCATTCTTGGGAGTGTATAACATGAGCATGGCTGAAACAATTAGCAGAAAGAAATGGAATTCGTTTGCTATCTTCCTTATTCTGGATGTCGTTCAAATTGCCTTTGTGTCTTTACTGGTTCTTAAGGAGTCCACTCCGCTAATAGTTAGCATTAATCTTGGGGGCTCAGACCCACTCATCACGGTTCTTCTATTCATCGGAATCGCCCTTGCGCAGTCTGTCATGATCTATCTCGTTGCAATGAGCATGTTGCGAAAAGAAGGCTTGGTTGAGCTCTATCCCAAGTTCGACGCCAGCGCAAAATGGAGATGTCAATACTCACGGGATGATCTTGTCAAGTGGACTCAGGAGCTCGCAGAGAAGAGCGGGGTTTCTGTGGATCGGGTCTTTATCATGCGTTCTCCTCTGCCGAACGCTTTTACTTTCAGTCTGCCAATCATCGGAACCGTTATCGTAGTTCACACTAATCTCTTGGATGTGCTTGGCCAAAGCGAGGTCATGTCTGTCATTGCTCATGAACTTGGACACGTCAAGAATGCAGATTCCTTGATCTCTATTCTTGTGCGAATGCCAGCCATCTTTGTTGATCTAATCTATCTATACGTATATGTGCGACTTGGACTTGGCGTAGCAAACTCTCTATTCGTGGATTTCGACGTATTCTTGGCGGCAATTCGTCTTGGTGTCCTGGTTGC
>MAXT01000135.1:2511-3164 GCA_001751225.1 Desulfuromonadales bacterium C00003107
ATACTTGCTGACCTTCATGCGGCGGAAGTTCTGGGAGCTGAAACCACAATTAATGCGCTCATTCGGCTGGGTCAGAGAGCTGAAGCAGTGACTGCTCTTGTAAGTGAGATACGCTGGCTTGAGTCTTTGAACCCCGAGCGGATGAACCCCTTGACCAATGCAGAGCTCAATCAGATGATTCTATCATATCCGTTGGATGCAATAGAGGAAGCGAATGCAAGGCAAATGGCTCCGTGGGTGTTTCTCACAACTCGCCTTGTCAATATGCGCGACGTTTACGGTGTGGAACTCAGTGATCAACAAATCGAGACCGCCGTGACTCCCGCGGCGCAGNNGGAGGAAGAAGGAGATCCGCGATGAATCTGATACCGAAGTAAAGGACCTGATTGTTGATTGGCGTAAGGTAGACTACGACGGTGACCGCCGGCTCTCGACTGAGGAGATTGTTGACCTGCTTGCCATGCTTCGCGAGAATCCCCGCAAAATGATGTTTGACAGTGAGGTTGGCCGGAGTCTGCTAATGGTCGGCCATCCAGATTTCAGACGAAGGGTCATCTCACTTGCGGATGCTTTCAATCTCTAGACTTGGCTTTCTCCATTAATAGGTCAGAGCGAAGGGACAAGGTCCTGCCACGACCATAGCTCTTGCTCTT
>MAXT01000135.1:3171-3420 GCA_001751225.1 Desulfuromonadales bacterium C00003107
TGCCAGGACCGAACGCGTGCTTTGTGGCCTCATAATCGCAATCCAAAAGTGTCGCTGACCACATGTTACGTATTGGTTTGCCATTTGCTGCGGCTCCTTGAGTATGACCATTCTGCAATGATTTGCCATACACAAATAGAACTGCCGCGAAGACCAGAGATGCGACGAGCAGAACGGTGACGACCATAGCTCTTGTTCTTCCTCCTAATGCGTTTACCCTTAGGAAACCGAACAAATGGTTTTCAACCA
>MAXT01000136.1 GCA_001751225.1 Desulfuromonadales bacterium C00003107
GACCAAAAACGTCTACTTCCGGTCTGCGCTATGCTGAACGGTGAATTTGGCGTCAGTGGGTACTACGTCGGGGTGCCCTGCATCCTTGGAGCCGGCGGCATCGAGCAGATCGTCGAATTTGATTTGACAGCTGAAGAGCAAAAGATGTTTGACCACTCCGTGGACGCCGTCAAAAAGCTGGTCGATAGCCTCTAAAACCTCAAGGAACACTGTACGCTAAAGCAGGGCAATCTCAAGATTGTCCTGCTTTTTTGTGCAGCTATCCCCCTGCAAAGCCGAGCGAATAAAACCATTTTTTATCACTTGATATAAAAAAATATGTTAAAGTGCGCGTTGGCGCTTGCGCCCGGACCCAGCCCTATGGAGATCCGAGCAGAGATCAATTTCGAAAAAGGAGAATACGGGAATGAGCAGCCCGAAAGTGGAAATCATAGAAAGTTATTGCAAGGGATGTAGCATCTGCGTCGAATTCTGTCCGACAGATGTCTTTGAGATGGATGGTTTTATGGCCAAGATTGTACGCCCAGAGGCCTGCACCAAGTGCATGCAGTGTGAATTACGCTGCCCCGATTTTGCTGTCAAGGTTCACTGAACTTGATTCTTTTTCTATAGGAGGTCAGACAACGTGGCTAAAAAAGTTGCTCTGTTACAGGGAAATGAAGCCTGCGCCTTAGGTGCCCTGTATGCCGGTTGTAGTTTTTTCGGTGGTTATCCCATCACCCCCTCAACCGAGGTGGCCGAGGTGATGTCAAAGGAACTACCGAAGACCGGTGGTAAGTTCATTCAGATGGAAGACGAGATTGCGGCCATGGCCTCGATCCTCGGCGCGTCCCTTACCGGCGCCAAGGTTCTGACCGCCAGCTCCGGCCCCGGCATCTCCCTCAAGCAGGAACTGATCGGCTATGCCTGCATTGCCGAGATTCCGTGCGTAATCGTCAATGTCATGCGCGGCGGTCCCTCCACGGGCATGCCGACCGGCCCAAGTCAGTCCGATGTCATGCAGGCCAAATGGGGCACCCATGGCGACCATCCAGCCATCGCTCTGGCACCGGCATCTTGCCAAGAGATCTTCAGCGAAACCGTGCGAGCCTTCAATCTGGCTGAAATCTATCGCATGCCGGTACAGGTTCTGCTGGACGAGATCAACGGCCACATGCGCGAACGCATCGAATTTCCCGAACCGGGAGAGCTGGAGGTTATTGACCGACAGCAACCGACCGTCTCACCGGCTGACTACAAGCCTTTTGATGACAGCCAGGGCGACATCCCGCCTCTGGCCTCCTTCGGTTCCGAATACCGTTATCACGTCACCGGTCTCAACAAAGCTGCCGATGGATTTCCGACCGCCAAGCCCGAATTGGTCGACGCGGAAGAACGACGCCAACTTCGTAAGATTGAAGCCAATCGTGCTGCCATCGAAAAGAACGAAGAATACCTTACCGACGATGCAGAGTTCATTGTAGTCGCTTACGGTACCATCAGTCGTTCGGCACGCTACGCCGTTGATGTCTTGCGCAAAGAGGGCATCAAAGCCGGACTGTTCCGCCCCATCACCCTGTGGCCCTTCCCCGAAGCACGGATGGCCGAGTTGGCGAATCAGGCCAAGGCTATTGTAGTGCCCGAAATGAATCTCGGCCAGATGATCCTTGAAGTTGAAAGGGTTACTCGACGGGTATGTCCTATTGAGGGCATCGGCCGGGTCGACGGCGAACCGATTACTCCGGCGCAAATCGTCGCCAAGGTCAAGGAGGTCCTTTAATCATGGCTTTTGATTACGAACAGTATTTGCGCCCTGGCAAACTGCCTCACATTTGGTGCCCCGGCTGCGGCCATGGCATCGTCATGAAGGGCCTGATACGGGCTATGGATACCTGCGGTCTGGAGAAAAACAACACTGCTATCGTATCCGGTATCGGCTGCGCCAGCCGCTTACCCGGCTACGTTGATTTCAACACCCTGCACACCGCACACGGCCGAGCCGCCGCTTTTGCGACCGGCATAAAAATGGCCAAACCCGAAATGGACGTACTGGTGGTTGGCGGTGATGGCGACGGTGTAGCCATTGGCGGCAACCATTTTATCCACGCCTGCCGGCGCAACATTGACATGACCTATGTATTGCTCAACAACTACATTTACGGTATGACCGGTGGCCAGTTTTCACCCTGCACCCCGGTCGGCGCCAAGGCATCGACCACACCCTACGGCAACCCCGATCCGACCTTTGATATTGCCAAGCTGGCCATCGGCGCAGGCGCAACCTTCGTTGCCCGCACCACCGCCTTTCATGCCACCCAGATCGACAAGCTGATCGCTGCGGGATTGCGCCACAAAGGCATGGCGATCATTGAGGTTCTGGACGACTGCCCCACCGCCTACGGCCGACGCAACAAATTCCGTTCGGTGGTCGACATGATGAAGCGTCTCAAAGAGATAGCGGTACCGGTCAAAGCAGCCGCTCACATGACCCCAGAGCAGTTGGAGGGGAAGGTTCTGACTGGCATTCTACACCAGGAAGAACGTCCTGAATATTGCGAACAATACCAGCAGGTTATCGCTAGCGCTCAGGGCGACTGACAGCCGCAAAGAACGAGGAGATAGCACTAATGTCGAGCAGATACGAATTACGTTTTTCTGGAGCAGGCGGCCAGGGACTGATTACCGCCGGTATCATTCTGGCCGAGGCGGCGGCCATTGTCGAAGGGCAGTACGCCGTACAGTCTCAGAGTTACGGTCCGGAAGCCCGCGGCGGTGCTTCCAAATCGGAGGTTATTATCTCCAGTGAGCCCATCGACTACCCCAAGGCAACCAACGTCGACGCCTGCCTGGCTCTCACTCAGGAAGCCGCAGACAAATATGCCATAGGCATCAAGCCGGGCGGCATGCTGCTAATCGATTCGGATTTTGTTAAACGGGAACCCAAAGGTGATTTTAAAACGATCAAATTTCCCATCATCAGCACCGCTAAGAACGAAGTCGGTCGGGAAATTGTGGCCAATGTCGTTGCCCTTGGCGCCATGGTGGCCTTGACGGGTATCGTCTCCCGAGAAGCCGGCGAAAAGGCCGTTATCGCTCGGGTACCGGAGGCCTTTATCGAACTCAACAAAAAGGCTTACAACACCGGATA
>MAXT01000137.1:0-6144 GCA_001751225.1 Desulfuromonadales bacterium C00003107
ACTTTTTTGTTGCTGGCTGACACAGAGGCCTTGCACGGCAAGGTAGTGGCCTTGATGGACCTGGCCAAGGAGACTGGATTTGCTAAGCTGGCTATTGCCACGGAACAGCGGCCGCGGCGTTGAATAAGATCGTGGCCATCGGTGTCGACCTCGGCGGGACCAATTGCCGTGGTGCTCTGGTGGACAGAAACGGACAAGTATGCGCACAGTGCTCTATGCAAACGGACGCGACTGACGACTTACCGACCTTTCTGCAGCGACTGACGGGGTTTTGCCGGGAACTACGCTCCCGTGCCGTTGAAAAGGGACTGCATGTTGCCGGCGTTGCTTGCGGCGTTGCAGGAATTGTCGACCCCGTTGGGCGGATTCGGTCCGCGCCCAATCTTCAATTACTAAATGGTTTTGAGTTGCAGGGCCATCTGCAGCGAGAGCTGAATTTTCCTGCTCTGGCGATTAACGATGCTAATGCCATTGCTTGGGGAGAAGCCCAGTGTGGAGGCGGTCAGGGTTTCGATTCCTTTTTGACCCTTACCCTGGGGACCGGGGTTGGCGGCGGATTAATTCTCCAGCGCCGACTTTGGCAGGGAGCCTGCGGCGGAGCCGGGGAAATTGGCCATCTTGCCGTTGAGGCCATGGGGCGTCCCTGTGGTTGTGGCTCCCACGGCTGCCTGGAACAGTATGCTTCCGGGCAAGGGATCAAGAAAAACTTTCAGGAACTGGGGGGGGGAGAGGGGGAAGAGACCGTTGACAGTATCGGTATCGCCCGTTTAGCCCGCCGGGGAGATCCGGTTGCCCAGAGTGCGTTTGACCTTGCTGGTCGCTATCTCGGCCAGGGAATTGCCGGGGTTGCCAATCTACTCAATCTTGAAGGAGTACTTTTTGCTGGAGGTCTTAGCGACTGTCTTGATCTGTTACAGCCGTCGTTGGAGCAGGAACTGGCTGAGCGTGCCTTTGCCGTCAATCATCACCAGTTGCAGTTGGCTGCAGCCCAACTCGGAGAACAGGCCGGTATGATAGGCGCAGCCAGCCTGTTGTTTGATCGTTTGGGACTTCGCTGACTTCAGTTTAAATCCGTTTGCTTCGTTTGACGAAAGGGGCTCAGGCATGATCAAGTCGATTGCGATTCTCACCGGCGGCGGTGATTGTCCCGGTCTTAATGCGGTTATTCGCGGCGTGGTGCGGGCTGCTATTATCAAACGGGGTTGGTCGGTGGTCGGTATCCAGGACGGTTTTGATGGTCTTATCCACGGTCCGCAAACGATTCCCCTCGATCTGGACTCGGTAAGGGGGATTCTGCAACGTGGCGGCACCATTCTTGGGACCAGCAATCGGGGCAACCCCTTTCGCTATCCGGTGCCCGAGGGTGAGACGTTTAAAATGGTCGATATCTCGCAACGGGTGGTCGACAACTTTCGTAAAGCCGGCGCTGACGCACTGGTGGTGGCCGGTGGCGACGGTACCCTGAAGATTGCCCGGCGCCTCAACGACATGGGGGTGCCGGTGGTGGGTGTACCGAAGACCATCGATAACGACCTGTGCGGAACCGATGTGACCTTTGGTTACAATACGGCCGTAGGGGTGGTTACCGAGGCCCTTGATCGCCTGCATACCACCGCCGAGAGTCACCATCGGGCCATTGTAGTCGAGGTGATGGGGCGCGATGCTGGCTGGATTGCCCTTGAATCGGGGATTGCCGGCTCGGCCGATGTTATTCTGCTCCCGGAAATCCCTTTTCATATCGAGCAGGTCTGTAAGCACATCGACCAACGCCGGCAGGATGGACGCCGTTTTCATATTGTGGTGGTGGCTGAGGGCGCTGTTCCGGTTGGTGGGCATAAGGTCGTGCAGGCGACGGCTGGCCAGAATTGTGGTACTGAGCGGCTTGGCGGTATCGGTCACCAGGTGGCGGAAGCTATTCAACGCAGACAGGGGATCGAAACCCGCACTGTGGTACTTGGTCATCTGCAGCGGGGCGGTACTCCCTCGGCCTTTGACCGTATTCTCGGCTCGCGCTTCGGGGTCAAAGCCGTCGAATTGCTCGAACGGGGTGAATTCGGCAAGATGGTCGCCCTTGTCGGTCGGGAAGTGCTGGCGACGGAGATCGATCTGGCCGTCGCGACCATGAACCGGGTCGATCCACAGGGTAATCTGGTACACACAGCCGAAGCTCTCGGGATCATGGTCGGGCGCTGATTTGGTGTTTGGAAAATAGCCAACAAAAAGGGGGTCAGGCTTCGGTCTGAGGCCCTTTTTTAAATGGATGGGGACCTTTGGAGCAGGAGTGCCCCGCATCGCAGTCGAGGCGGCTACAGGGATCGATGTGAATGGTCACGTCGCTGCCGCCGATTTTTTCCCGAATCCGTTGTTCGAGGTGGTCGGCAATCTTGTGCGCCTCTGCCACGGAGAAGTGTTGGCAGACGGTCAGGTGGAAATCGATGATCTTTTGCGAGCCGGCTCGTCGAGTGCGGAGGCGGTGGTAGCCAACCAGGTGTGCCTGATGAAGGGCGATAATCTCACCGATCTCGTCACGGATGGAGGCGGGCAATTGCTCGTCAAGAATATCGCCCATGCCGTGCCGCACCAGACGAAAGGCTTCAAAGAGGATATAGCAGCCGACCAGCATCGACAACACCGGATCGAGCCAGGGTGTTTTCAGCCATAAAACCAGGGCCAGGCCTACAACTAGGGCGACGTTTGTATAGATGTCCATGGAAAAATGCAGGGCATCTGCCTTCAGAGCGGAGGATTCAGTCGCCTTTGCGGTGGCTTTGAGATAACGGGCGATTTTCCAGGAGACCACTGAACTGATGAGTAGGACGGCCATCCCTTCTTCGAGCCGCGCCAGGCTGGTGCCGTGAATCAATCTCTGACTCGATTCGTAGAGAACCCATAGGCCCGACAGGGAGATCACCAGCGCTTGGAATATGGTAGCTACGGTCTCGAATTTGCCATGGCCGAAGGGGTGTTTTGAATCGGGCGGCAATTCAGCTTGGCGGATGGCGAAGTAGTTGGCCCCCGACATGAGAATGTCGAGGAGTGAATCGATGGCCGAGGAGAGTACCGCCAGAGAGCCGGTGGCCAGAGCCGCCAGAACCTTGAGGGTAGCAAGGCAGAGGGCCGTAGCCAGAGAGATTCGCGCTGCACGAATTTTGCGGTTACCGTTCGTCATGGGATCCGTTTGCAGAGGCAGAGCCAGGGACGGTAGTCAGACCGCTGACCTGATGTTGATGTTGGTTACTATAACAGATTCACACAGACTATTTCCATGACAACCAGCCGAAAATTAAGAGAATCGATTGAAAAAGTAATAGTTGATTCTATTTACATCATCGGTACCCTTTGTTAACATAACACGCCATAAACGATCTGATCCAAAGTACGTTCACTGGCGTTTTAAAACAGCCCGTTTCTATCCGATTCTTACTTCTCGATATAGATGATATGAGCAAAATGACTCCCATGATGCGGCAATATCTGGAGATCAAATCCCAGCATGCCGATGCCATCCTCTTTTTCCGTCTCGGTGACTTCTATGAAATGTTCCTGGAAGATGCCGTCACTGCCTCCCGGGTACTCGATATTACCCTGACCTCCCGGAACAAGGGCTCCGAGGATGAAATTCCTCTTTGCGGTATTCCTTTTCACAGCAGCCAACCCTACATCGCTAAATTGGTCGCCGCTGGCCACAAAGTAGCCATCTGCGAACAGGTTGAAGACCCTAAGACCGCTAAAGGGATCGTCAAACGAGAGGTGGTGCGGGTCGTTACTCCAGGTCTGGTCATCGATAGCGACACCCTGCAGCCCAAGCAAAACAACTATCTGTTGGCTCTTTGCGGTGATAGCGGAAAGAGTTGGGGGATCGCCCTGCTGGATATTACTACAGGAGAGTTTCGCGTCACCGAGGTGAATGACCTGGAGACGGTGCGTAGTGAAATCGCATCCGTCGATGCGCGGGAAATTCTTTGTGCCGAAGAGGCAGGCCAGCAGTTTTTGACTGATTTCGATTCACTGTTGCAGGAACGTTCTCTGAACCGACTGCCGGAATGGGCTTTTGAGTCTGATTACGGTCGGGAGCGTATTCAGCAGTTTTTCTCCTGTGATTCTCTCACCGCCTTCGGCTGCGAGGATCTGCCCCAGGCTCAAGGGGCGGCGGGTGCCATTCTTCATTATCTGCTGGAAACCCAAAAGGGTGTCGTTGAGCATATTCAATCACTGATTACTTATCACTGCCAGGATTTCATGGCCCTGGACAACAACACCCGACGTAATCTGGAATTGACGGCCACTCTCAACGATCAGCGTAAAAAGGGTTCCCTGCTCGGTGTGCTTGATGGCACCGTGACCGCCATGGGCGGACGCAAGTTGCGTCATTGGATTAATCGACCCCTCATCGACTTGCCGCGGATTCGTGCTCGTCACGAAGCGGTTGCCGAAATGGTTGATGAAAGCCTGATACGGGATGAACTTCGCGAAGCGCTTGATGGGGTCTATGATCTCGAAAGACTGAATGCCAAGATATCCATGGGCAACGCCAACGGTAAAGATTTGGTGGCTTTGAAAAAGACTCTGCAACAGTTGCCAGTAATTGGCGGGCAACTGGCGGGACTTTCCAGTGAGTTGATTTCAGAGTTGGCTGTAAACCTTGACCCTTTGCAGGACGTCTTAGAGCTTATCGAAAAGGCTATTGTCGAAGACCCGCCCTTTGTGTTGCGCGAAGGGGGCTTGATCCGGGACGGTTTCAATGCCGAACTTGATGAACTGCGCCAGATCTGCCGTACCGGCAAGGGCTGGATCGCCCAGTTGGAGCAGGAGGAGCGGGAGCGCACCGGCATTTCATCCCTTAAGGTGCGGTTTAACAAGGTGTTCGGCTATTACATTGAGGTGACCCGAACCCATGTCGCCAAAGTGCCCGAAGACTACCAGCGCAAACAGACGCTGGCCAATGCCGAGCGTTACATCACACCTCGGTTGAAAGAATACGAAGAAAAGGTGCTGGGCGCTGAAGAGAAAATGGTCGTTATTGAATTCGATCTTTTTCAGCAGGTACGTTGCCAGGTGGCCAAAGAGGGCAAGCGCATTCAGCAGTCCGCCGAGGTGGTAGCCAATCTCGATGTGTTGCAGTCTCTGGCCGAGGTGGCCCACAGTCGCAACTACGTGCGGCCCGAGATGGATGACAGCAGCCAGTTGACCATCGAAGAAGGGCGCCACCCCGTTATCGAGGCGATGCACCTTGGTGAGAACTTTGTGCCCAACGATGTTAGCCTCGATTGTGAGGAAAATCAGATCCTGATTATCACCGGGCCGAATATGGCCGGTAAGTCGACCTTTATGCGTCAGGTGGCACTGATCACCCTGATGGCTCATATGGGCAGCCTGGTGCCGGCCAAGGCAGCTCGTATCGGTTTGGTCGACCGCATCTTCACCCGGGTCGGCGCCAGCGACAACCTGGCTCAGGGCCAGTCGACCTTTATGGTAGAGATGACCGAAGCGGCCAATATCCTGCGCCATGCCAGTCCACGCAGCCTGCTGGTGCTTGATGAAATCGGTCGCGGCACCTCAACCTTTGATGGGATCAGTATTGCTTGGGCTGTAGCTGAATTTCTGCATGATAATCCGAAGGTAGCGGCCAAAACTCTCTTTGCCACCCATTATCACGAGCTGACCGATCTTGCTATAACCTGCTCAAGGGTCAAAAATTTCAATATTGCGGTTAAGGAATGGAACGAGCAGATTATCTTTCTGCGCCGGATCGTACCGGGCGGGGCCAGCCATTCCTACGGTATTCAGGTCGCCCGTTTGGCCGGACTACCGGAAGAAGTGCTGGGCCGGGCACGGGAGATTCTCAATAATCTTGAACGGGGCGAGTTTGAAGAGCAGGGCCAGCCGAGGCTGGCTCGCAGTCAACAGCCGCGAGAATGTCCCGTTGAACCACAACTTTCCTTGTTCTCGGGTGCTGACGATCCGTTACGCAACAAATTACAGGAACTTGATATCGCTCATATGACGCCTCTGGAGGGGCTTAATCTGCTCTATGAATTACAGAAGATGGTGTGACGCTATGCAATTCTGTCGACTTACTTGTATAGGGCTTTTGCTTTTTGGTTTTTTGTTGCCGGTCGGGCTTTGTCATGCGGGTCCCATGGA
>MAXT01000137.1:6215-19327 GCA_001751225.1 Desulfuromonadales bacterium C00003107
CGATTTGATAGCTTTTCTAAACGCTACACTACTCATTCAAAGGCGCCTGCCGCTATCTATCTGGCTGGTAAAGCCAGTCAACGGCTTTACGGTATCTCCCGCAAGAGGGGCGATATTGTCTCGGCAATCACTTTTTATAAACGTCTGGCGGCCACTTATCCAAGCAGTAATCTGGCCGATGACGGCCTGGTGCTAGCAGCAGGAGCCGTTGAAAAACATCAGAAGCAGTACGCAAAGGCCTATTTGCTCTATCGGGAGGCCGTCGATCGATATCCTAAAGGAGATATGATCCGTCTGGCACAAAAGGGTGCTGTGCGCTTGGCCGCCTATGCCCCTACCAAGAAGGTTCGTGCTCTTTCATCGTCCTCTGTAAAAACGTCTAGCGTCGCACCGGGCAAGCTTCTGTTGAAAGCCATACGTCACTGGGCTAGCCCCGAATACACGAGAATTGTGCTGGAACTCAATGGTTCGGTCCCTTTTAGTACCGGCTCTTTGCCGGGCGATGCTGGCAAAGGAATTGTGCCGCGAATCTACATTGATCTAAAAGGAGCAGGGATTGCGTCCGGTATAGATCAGCGCATGGTTATTAAAGAGGGGATGATCCAGCAGGTTCGAGTCGGGAAACAACAGAACAACAGTACGCGGGTAGTACTTGATCTCGCGATGGCGGGAGAATACAAGGCTTTTGCCCTAAAGGGGCCAGACCGTATTGTGATCGACCTTGGTACTAGAAAGCAGGCAGTGCTTGAGGCTAATCCAACAGAGATACGTTCACTGCCTACGGCCAAGGGAGACCCTATTGCCAAGGTTCTGGAGCAGACGCCAGAAGAGCGCCAACCACAGGTACGTTTGCCTGAAGGCGGTAGCAATCGATTGCGGCGGATTGTGGTGGATGCTGGACATGGCGGTAAGGATCCCGGAGCAATCGGTCCTCGGGGCACCCTAGAGAAAGATGTCACGCTGGCCTTGGCCCGCGTACTGGCAAAACGCCTGAAAAAGGAATTCGGCTGCCAGGTGATCTTGACCCGGGATAAGGACGTCTATTTGGCGTTAGAAGAGCGCACGGCAATAGCCAATAGGGTTGGTGCCGATCTGTTTATCTCCATCCATGCCAATGCCAGCAAGAACCGTTCGGTGCGTGGTGTCGAAACCTACTATCTGAACTTTTCTAAAAACGACAAGGCGGCCGCGGTCGCAGCACGGGAAAATGGCACATCTTTGAAGCAGGTCGGCGATCTGGAAATGATACTGTTCGACCTGATGGCCAACTCTAAGATTAACGAATCAAGCCGCCTGGCCGCGGAAATCCAGAGTAGCCTGGTCGGTAATCTCGGTCGACACTATTCGGAAATTAAGGACCATGGGGTTCGACAGGGCCCCTTTTATGTACTGTTGGGTGCCACCATGCCTTCGGTGCTTGTGGAAACGGCGTTCATCAGCAATAAGACCGATGAAGGTCGCCTTAAAAGCAGCAAGTTTCAGGGGCGGGCCGCGGACGCCATTGTCGCCGGTGTGAAAAAGTTCGCTAAAGCCAGCCGCATGATCGCCACAAAATAAGGACCTGTATGCTATTTGATGTCGATGCTTTTTTTAGTGCCGAACTGATCGCTGCCGGCGGGCAGGACTATCAAGGGAATCGTTCGCTGCTGGTAGAGGCGGCTCGCGCTTTTCTTGAGCAGAGTCAGCAGGAAATTCGAGATCGGCACCGGTCGGGACTCGGAGGTCGCGCCGTAGTCGACCAGGTCACCGAACTCAACGATCAACTACTGCATGCTCTTTATCGGATTGTCTCCGAAAGTTTGGCGCAACGTCATGGTAAATCCTGTGTGCTGCTGGCTCTAGGTGGATATGGTCGCGCTCAGCTGAATCCCCGTTCTGATATCGATCTGATGTTTTATTACTGCAGCAAGGGGCGGGAGTTTGCCGAAGCCTTGGCTGAGCGCATGCTGTATATCCTCTGGGATTTGAACCTGGAGGTTGGCTACAGTGTTCGCTCCAGTCGCGATTGCATGGATATGGCCGAAAAAGACCTTACAGTGCGCACGGCTATTCTCGATGCCCGCTATTTGACAGGCAGTCTGGAATGCTACGCTGAGTTTGAACGATCGGTATTGAATAAAATATACAGTTGGAACAGCAAGAAATTTCTGCAGGAGAAGGTGGTCGAACACGAACGGCGAATGGGTAAATACGGCTCTTCGGTTTTTTTACTGGAGCCGAACATCAAAGAAGGCGAGGGGGGGTTGCGAGACCTTCAAACCGCCATGTGGATGGCCCAGGCCAAGTACAAATGCCGTAACCTGCGGGAATTGATCATCAAGGGCATGGTCACTGAACGCCAGGGCGAAGAGTTTGAAAGAGCGCTCGATTATCTGTGGCGGATACGCAATGAACTGCATTACCTGTCCAAAGGAAAGAACGAGCAGCTGCGTTTTGATCAGCAGGAAAAGATCGCGCATTTTCTCGGTTATCAGGATAGTAAAGAGGCGCCAGCCGTCGAACAATTTATGCAGGATTATTACGCCCACGCTACCCATGTAGAGCATATCTCATCCTATCTTATGGCCAAGGCAACCGGTATCCTGGATGCTCCACCGGAGCGGACGGTCCATCGCAGCCGTCGCCCCGTTCGACGCAGTGTCGGGGATTCTTTCTATATCCATGGCAATGAGTTGCGTGTGGAGCAGGATGATCTGTTCGAAAAAGAACCGGCGCTGATGATGCGGGCCTTCCGTTTGGCCCAAAAACAGGGGGTGAAGATCAGCATCCAGGTCAAAACCCTGATCCGTGCAAATTTGCACCGAATTAACGATCATGTTCGTCGCTCACGGATTATGACCGGCGATTTCTTAGAGATTCTACGCTCGCCTCAACGGGTTGCCGATGCCCTGCGCAACATGCATCATCTGCGCTTCATAAACCATTTCATGCCTGAATTCGGCCGTCTTTATTGCAAGGTGCAACACGACGCTTATCATATCTACACCGTCGATTTTCATTCCCTATTTGCTCTGGAAGAATTGCTCGAAATCTGGCAGGGCAAATACGACGAGTCCTTTGGTTTGTTGAGTAAAGTGGCCAATGACATTGAAAAGAGAGAATTGCTGTTGCTGGCGGCGTTGCTGCACGATATTGGCAAGGGGCAGGGCAAAGATCACTGCAACAAAGGCGCCGACATGATCCCGACCATAGCCCGGCGCCTTGGTCTCAATAAGGAAGATGCCCGCCGCTTGGAGTTTCTGGTGCGCAACCATCTGCAGATGACCCACATCTCTCAGCGACGGGATTTGCACGACGACGCACTGATTGTACAGTTTGCCCAGCAGATGGGCATGAGCGAAAATTTGCGCATGCTGTTTTTGCTCACCGTAGCCGATATCAGGGCGGTGGGTCCCGATGTCTGGTCGGGCTGGAAAGGACTGCTGCTGCAGGAGCTCTACGAAAAGACTTACGATGTTCTGGAGCGGGGTGACTTTTATCTGGAAAGCCGCTCTGAGAGGATTCGTAATCGCAAGCGCCAGGTTGTTGAACTGCTAAAAGACGAGTACAGCGAACGAGCCATTAAAGAGCGCCTCAAGCTTATGAGTATGCGCTATCTGTTTGCGCAGCCTTCGGAAAATATCGCTGAACACATGCGCTTGATCATGGACCGCCGCGATCAGACGCTGGCCTTTAAGGCCGCCAACGACCTGGATGCAAATTTTACCGAATTGACAATCGTCACCGTTGACATAGCCGGACTCTTCACTATGATTACCGGTGTTATGGCTGCGTTCAATGTTAATATTCTCGGCGCTCTGATCTATACCCATAAAGACGGACTGGCCTTCGATATCCTGCAAGTACGGGGGCATCAGAAGCGTCCGATTGTTTCTCAGGAAAAGTGGGAGAAGGTGCGAAGTTCCCTTGAAGCGGTTATAGAAGGACGTATGCTGGTAGAGGATCTTGTTTGTGATCGCCAGCAGGTCAAGGCTTTGCCGACTCCGCCGAGGCCGCGAATGCCAAGCCGCATTGAAATCGACAACAAGGTTTCCATGGATTACACGGTGCTCGATATCTATACCCATGACAAGGTTGGCTTGCTCTACACCGTCAGTAAAACTCTGCTCGACATGGGCCTGTATATTGGTGTATCCAAGATCTCCACCAAGGTTGATCAGGTTACAGACACCTTTTATGTGCGCGACATTTTCAGTCAGAAGATAACCGATCCTGAGAGGATAGCTGAGCTTCGTCAGGGGCTGCTCAATGCAATCGACAACTCCGACGCATAATAGTCCATTAAAGCAGGGTGTTATGAATCATAAGCTCGATGCATTTCTTAACTATCTGACGGTTGAAAAAGGATTGGCGGCTAATACCCTGGACGCTTATGGACGGGACTTGGCTCGCTATGTTGGATTTTTGCTTGAGCAAGAAGTCATGCAACCGGATCAGGTGACGGCCAGCTTGGTGCTTGGTTTCCTGGCCTCTTTAAAAAAAGCCGGTCTGTCTTCTCGCAGCCGGGCACGGACTCTGGTAGCCCTGCGTACCTTTCATCGCTTTTTGTTGGTGGAAGGATATGCCACCGGTAATCCAACCGGTCAGATTCAGGCACCGCGAATCCTGAGTGGTTTACCCAAAACTTTATCTTCTGAAGAGGTTGAGCGACTGCTTGCCTCACCGGTTGGCGACAGTTACCTTGACCGCCGGGATCGCGCTATGTTCGAAGTGCTCTATGCGACGGGACTGCGTGTCTCTGAACTGGTCGGGCTTAAGGTTTCTGACCTGCAACTCGATGTAGGTTATCTGACCGCCTTTGGCAAGGGCGGTAAGCAGCGCATCGTTCCCTTGGGAGAGTCGGCCCTTGATGAGTTGCGTAATTATCTTGATATCGGCCGTCCCTTATTGGACAAGGGATGGGGGAGCTTGATCCTGTTCCTCAATCGGTCAGGGAATGGGTTGACACGTCAGGGCTTCTGGAAGATTATTAAGAGGCGCGGCATACAGGCTGGGATTCGGAAAAATATAACGCCTCATACTTTACGCCATTCTTTTGCGACGCACTTGCTGGATAATGGCGCCGATTTGCGTGCAGTGCAAACCATGCTGGGGCATGCGGATATCTCTACTACTCAGATTTATACTCATGTAACCCGGGAACGCCTGAAAAGGCTTCATGCACAGATTCATCCCAGAGGTTAGTTGATCCTGCGGTGGAGATGACTCCTCCCGCATAGCTGCACTTGTATAAACGGTCTTTTTATAGCTATTTGGTTGAGGATATTATGAAATATGTGGTTCTTTTAGGCGATGGTATGGCAGATGAGCCCCTGGTCGAATTGAACGGCCGGACGCCCCTTGAAGCCGCCGATACCCCCAATATGGATCGACTCGCTCGCCAGGGTGCCCTCGGCATGGCCCAGACCATTCCCGCCGGATACCCACCCGGGAGCGATGTCGCTAACCTGTCGGTCTTCGGTTATGACCCGGCTGTTTGCTACAGCGGTCGTTCTCCTCTGGAAGCGGCCAGTATGGGGGTTGACCTTGGACCGGAGGATATCGCTTTTCGCCTCAATCTGGTCACCCTCGGTGACCGTGACGGCGAAACCACTATGGAAGACTTCTCTGCAGGGCACATCGGTTCAGAACAGGCAGGAGAGCTTGTCAGAACCTTGCAGCAGGAACTTGGCGATGATGATTTCTCCTTTTATCCCGGTGTTTCCTATCGCCATCTCATGGTCTGGCATGGCGGCAGAGATCAGCTGAACTTTACCCCGCCCCATGATATTAGCGGGCAAGCAGTGGCGGCCTTTTTGCCGAATGGTGATGGCGCTGAAATTCTTCAGGACCTTGCTGCCAAAGCCAACGCTTTGCTTGAAACCCATCCGGTCAACAAGGCCCGTATCGCCGAGGGCAATAAACCGGCTAATGCCATCTGGTTGTGGGGGCACGGTCGGGCTCCGCAAATGGAGACCATGCAGCAAAAGTTCGGCATCAGTGGAGCGGTTATCTCGGCTGTCGATCTGATAAAAGGCATCGGCGTCTATGCCGGTCTCGATGTTATTGAGGTTCCTGGTGCTACGGGGTATCTCGACACCGATTACCTGGCTAAAGGGCGCTATGCACTGGAGTCTCTAAAAACCAGGGATTATGTCTATGTCCATGTAGAGGCTCCCGATGAAGCTTCTCACAGTGGTGATTTGCCTGAAAAAATTATTGCTATCGAATCCTTTGACCGATTGGTGGTGGGCACACTGCTCGACGGATTGCCGGCCCTGGGGGAATTTCGTGTAATGGTGTTGCCTGATCATCCGACACCGGTTAAAAAAATGACCCATACCGGTGCGGCGGTACCTTTTATCCTGTTTGACTCCCGGGAGCAGGATAAACCCAACGCTTTTGCAGGCAGCGCCTACCACGAAAAAGCTGCAATCAGCACCGGGTTTCTGATCGAACATGGACATGAATTGATGAATCGCTTGATCGCTTGCGATTGCTGAGGTTACGCCATGACTCATGTGGGCATTTCCTGCGAAGTGTGGAGATATAAAAAAGGCCTCAATGTCATCGGACATTGAGGCCTTTTTACGTGGTGTAAGCGTTCTATATTACTTTTTCCCGGTCAGGGCTTGAGCGATGTTGAAGCAGTAACCACCGATCCTTTCAAGGTAGGTCATGATGTCGATATACCAAAGACCTGGTTCGATGGAACAAGCCTGCTCCTGAAGCCGCTGGATTTTTTGAAAGCGCATTTTGTTGTAGAGCAGATTGATCCCGTTTTCAATTTTGTAGGCTTCCGCCATGAACGACTCTTTGGGCCTCTGAATTTCTTCGACGATGAGATCAAGAAAAGCTTCGATGCGAGCCGACATGGTGCGTAAGTCAACGACCGATTCATCGGGAAAAAGCAACTTGTTTTCAAACATTTTTTCAGCCATTTCAGCTAAGTCTTCAACTGAGTCACCAATCTTTTCTATGTTGTTTGCCATACGGAAAAAGCTGTGAATTTCCTTGGCGGCTTCTTCATTGATTTCCATCTGATAGATATGGATCAGATAAGAGGTGATCTCTTGCCGGGCTTGATCCAGATAGCTTTCCTTGGCCTTCCAGCTGCCAAGTTTGTCGATATCGTGATTGTTGATGCTCGCCGCAATATCTTGCAGGGTATTGCGGGCTGTTAGAGCCATCTTCAGAATTTCATTACGAACCTGGGCCAGCGCGGCGATGGGGCTGCTATCATAAAGGTCGTTGAATTTTGGCAATGAGGGCTGATCGCCAGTTTTTTTTCTCTGAGGGGAAAGAAAAATAGCACATTTGACCAGCCAGGGGAGGCACAGTAGAAAGAATAGGGCATTGGTGATGTTGAATAGGGTATGGCCGTTGGCCAGATACCGGGCAATATTGACGGCTTCGCCGTTGACTATCGCCTCGGCCGGCCCGACGCCTGACCAAAGAGTTATTTTCTCTATGAATGTGAGAAAATAGGGGAAAATGATTAACATCAAGCCGACGCCGAAAAGATTGAATATGGTATGGGCGTGGGCGGTGCGATGAGCGTCGATATTGGTGGAGCCGATGGTAGCCAGTTCAGCAGTTATGGTGGTGCCGATATTCTCGCCCAATACCAGGGCCATGGCCGCGGGAAAACCGAGCAGGCCCTGACTGGCGAGGGTCATGGTCAGGCCGATGGTCGCTGAAGACGACTGGACAGCCATGGTCAGCAGGGCGCCGGTACCGACACAAAGCAACAAGCCGCCAAAGCTCCCAGGATCAAAACGGGTAAAAAAGGATAGAAAAATTGGATCATCCTTGATGGGGGACAGACCATGTTTCATGACCGTCATACCAAGAAACAGCAGGCCGAACCCTATGATCACTTCGCCGGTGTAGCGATACTTTTTACGCTTACTGAAAAACTTCATGGCCACGCCGAGGGCAATGGCCGGCATGGCGAGGCTCGATAGTTTAAAAGCAATGAGCTGTGAGGTGACGGTAGTGCCGATGTTAGCCCCGAGAATGACTCCTACGGCCTGATGCAAGGTTAGCAACCCCGCACTGACGAAACCAATCAGCATGACCGTGGTGGCCGAGGAGGATTGGACCATTGCGGTAACCAGGGTGCCCGTAGCGCAGCCGATGACTCGGTTGGCAGACAGTGCACATAGGATTTTTTTTATTCGTGTGCCGGCTGACATCTGCAGGCCATCGGTCATGGTTTTCATGCCCAGCACAAAAAGCCCGAGACCACCCAATGTTTGAATGGCGATCTTTATAAACAGCAAACCATACCTCCTATGAAAAACAAACGCCGTGCAGACAAGTTTCTCACCTATAGATTTTGCGGCGAGTGATAGTAACAGGAATGAGCAGCTTTTGTCTAAAGAAACGCTCCCTTTTATAAAAACACATGTAAAGCTTGAAAAAAATAAAAAGCTATTAATATCAATGGCTTATGATGTTTTTGCGGTCACATTTGTCGAGGTTTGATTGGGTTTGTTACAGAGTAGGAGGGGGAGTAGTTCAAACACGGAGAGTCTGTAAGGTGAAATGCCACGCAATGATGTACCCCTAGGCAAACAGGGAACTTGTTGTGGAAATTTCAGACACCCAAAATCTCAACAAATGGCCTTTGCGTATTATGGGTGGTCTTTTCACTTATCGCCCAAGGAAATACAATTTAGTTGGTAGTTTAAGGAATTTCTATGCGGATAATATCCTCAGCGTGGTACGGGATGCCGTAGAATTCCTTATTTACAATATCTCCCATTACCCATTTCCCAGAGGAGGTCGATCCCACTCCATTAATCGAGTTGAGAGAAGCGTTGCCGGTCACAGGATCAATGACCAGAATGTCGGCCGCGGTGTACGGAACGGTATAAATTTTATTGTCTGGTCCAAGGGTTGCGTCTGACCATCCTGACCCTGAAAGATTCGCTCCCATGGTACTGAGAGAAGCCGTATTCGCCACCGGATCGATGATTAGAATGGTGGGGGTATCAGTGTAGGGAGTGGCATAAATCTTCCCATTAGGCGCAAGGATACCTCCGGCATACCTATGGTTGCTGGTTAGAACCGCCCCCATTTTGCTACGGAAGGCAGTTCCAGATGCAGGGTCAATAATAAGGATATCTTGGGCCTTGCGGGGAATGCCGTATATTTTCCCGTTTGTGGCGAGGACCCCCCCGTTCCACTTGTGCGAACCGGCAAGGCTCGCCCCCATGGTGCTACGGATGGCGGTTCCGTTGGCGGGGTCAATGATAAGGATGGTTGTGGAGTCCCGTGGCATACAGTAAATTTTATTGTCCGCACCAAGCACCGCTCCCGCCCACTTGGATGTGCTGGTGAGACTCAAGCCGAAATTGTTTCGAGTGGCAGTGCCTGCTAACGGGTCTATGATCAGGACGTCTGGAGCATTATAGGGGGCACAATAAATCTTCCCATCAGGGCCAAGGCATCCACTCGCCCACTTGCTAGAGCCAGAAAGATTTGCTCCCATAGGGCTGCGCGTTGCGGTATTGGCGGTCGGGTCTATGATAAGGATGTCATCAGAACCGTAAGGGATGCCGTAGATCTTGTTGTCCGGCCCTCTAACGCCTCCCCACCATTTGGCTTCCGTGCCATCGATGCTGGCGTCAAATTTTCCGATCGTAACAGAAAGGTTCGCTGTTGTGGTTGTGTCAGCTTCGCTGTCGCTACTGCTACCTCCGCCCCCACATGCATAGAGGCCTGCGAGTGCGACTACGATCAGCCAAAGTCCTCTCGTAAGAAATTTCATCATCTGCTCCTTCCGTCGATTTACCTGATGAAAGTTTTAGTGCTGAAGAATCTATGCAGAAGTCTGTTGGGCTTTCCTATGGTTGTCGGGCTGCACCTTGGTTCGGGAGCTAGTTCCATATGTTACTGATTCATTCAGTTTTATCTGGTCGAGCATTTCGTACCGCATCTTTTATGCGCTTGACATGTCCGCGGCCCAGGGCCTTGACCTCGCAGCCCAACTCGAAATAGCGTTCGATCTGTTGGTCGGTCAAAATACCAAAACAGTCGACCACGGCAATTGGGCCGCCGGCCATGCGGAAGACATCGTCTGGTGTCAGGGTTAAATAGGGTGCGTGGCGTACCGCTAGAACAACAGCTTCAGCATTGCATAGCGAATCGCTCAGCTCGGGGGTCATGGCAAATCCATCCAGTTCCTGCTGATTACGGAAAAAGCGCGAAAGACTCAGCCCCGTTGCTGGATAGGTCTCCTGCTTTTCAATTTCCCACCAATGGTCGACGTAGGGGTCGTGAGCGCGGATTTCTGCACCCATCTCCGTTAATTTGCGAACCACGATTTCAGAACCGCTGTAGCGGGTGTCGCCCACATCCTCTCGATAAGAGACGCCGAGAATAGTGATCGGGGTTGCCGCTACGATTTTCCCCATGTTGCGTAAGGCGTCGCGCACCAGTTGCACCACATGCAGAGGGCGGGTGTCGTTGATATTGATGGCCTCAGGAGTAATCTGGAAAATATCGTTTTCAAAACCCATCAAGTGTCGGTAGGCCCACAATCCCAGCCCTCCGTCCTTGGGCAGGCAGTAGCCGCCAATGCCCGGCCCTGGAAAAATCATATTGCTGTGAGTCGGCCGAACTTTTATCGCGTCAATTATCTTAATGAGATCGACACCGTTTGTTTCGGCAAACAGACTCCATTCGTGGAGAAAGGCGAGAATGGTTGCTCGATAGCTGTTTTCCACTATTTTGCAGGTTTCACTTTCGATGGGCCTGTCGAGCACGGTAAGGGGAAAATCGGTCGTGTTGAGAACTTCTTCCAAAAACTTTTTGACCCGACTCCGGCTTTCTGGATTGATCCCACTGCAGACCCGCCAAAAATCACGGATGGATTTGACATAATCCTTGCCGGGCATAACTCGCTCATAACTATGGGCCAGTAACGGTTCGTCTGTAAGGCCTCGCTGGCGAAATGCCTTCTTGATGGCAGGGTAAGCTATATATTCGGTGGCGCCGGGAGGCACTGTCGTTTCAATAAGCACCATGCAGTGCGGCGAAATCATCTCCCCTAAAACCTTGAAACTTTCCTCAAGGGCACTGATATCGGCATAGCCTGTGCGGAGATCGCCCAGGTCCTGTTTGATGAAATCGCACTGGATATCCACCACCACCACATCCGCAAGCTTAAGAACCTCATTGGTGTAGGTGGCAATGAGGTTCTTTTTTTCTATTACACAACGGTGAATTATTTCGGCCACTTCAGGGTCTTCAGCCTTTAGAGGGCAGATGCCTTGGTTAAACAAGGGGATTTTCCAATAACTTCTGGTGCTCGGCCGCTGCATGCCGATAACAAACTTTCCTGGCTTGGTCGTCTTTGAATCCACTGAATCTGCAACGACAGCGGCCATGACAGCCCCGACAAAACCGAGCCCCATGACCACAACAATTTCAAGGTGATCCTTTCTTTTTTCCAAAACAATCTGTTCGAGTTTGCGAAACTCTGCGGCATAGTCTTCTTCGTTTGGCAGCGGGAAGCTTTCCCCGGCAGGGCTGACCGAACAAGTCATATGGAACCTCCATTCTTCTCAGAAAAGTATCCCTGGAAGATACAAGAAAGGCTGGAAAATCGAGGGTTGGGTTATATATTTTCGCTGGCAAATAAACTGATCAATTACTATTATTGCCGATCCAGGAAAGGTTTCAAGTCCGTTTGCATCTATTGTTCGTCATCAGTAGCCTGATGCTCAGTGGTGTAACCACTTTCCAGCACTGGTTTTTACTGTTCAAGCGTCTTTGTCACTAACCGACTACAGCTCCCCCCTTGGGCTTAGAACCGTTTTTCCGTCCAGGTGGGAAAAATTTGTCGCTTGCTGGGGACATACTTGTAGCTCTAGGCAGCATGGCGCTGCTCGATCAGACTGAATTTTTTTACCAAAAATAGTTTTTTGTACGAAAAGCCCTATTTTTCAGTAATGTATGGAGGAATATTTGCGTCAACGGTTGTTGTATACGTGAAAAGGCCGGTTGTGATAACAAATTTCCGACCTTTTTTTTTAAAGCCCGTAAATCACTTTAATCATTTCTATAATTCCAGTAGCAATTGTTAATGGTCTATTGCTCCCACCTGCAAGTCCTCTCCCTTGTCTAACTATAAACATAATCCAATCCATGTAACTGGTTGATAATACGTTGCCGGAAAAATAGAAGGGCAGTTATGACCAACTCCCAAGGGCCAATGTTTTGGCACAACCTTTGCCATTACTCCAGTCAAAGAAAATTGTATACGCAGGAAAGCCCGGTAAATCTCGTTATTGTGCATTGTTGTAATGCGTGAACCAGGAATGGGTAGGGCTTTGGAGACAGGTCATTTTTTGACCCATTTAACCAGAGCCATAAGATGCGTAACAGGCTTTATGGAAGGAACTGAAGATGGTGATACGAACAAAGTTGAAAACGAGTTGGCTAGTTATCTTTGCAGTCCTCTTTTCGGTCGGTGGCTTTACAGAGGCCGAGGCCGCTCGTCCTGTCGCGGTGGATTCGCCTCTGACCAATCTCTTGGCCAATGGCTTTGCTGCCGATCAGATTGTCGCTCTGTTGGAAGACGCAGGCCTCAGTGGCCTGAAGAAAAACCAAGTTTATAATGATCCCATGGCCGGACTTTCCGGGCTGGAGACCTTCACTGATGACCAGGTGAAGTTGCTGCAGGCTTCTACTGCCGTAAACCTCTTTTTGTTGCGGCTTGACAACTATGCCTGGGGACCCGGTGACCCGGGGGATACCGCCTATTTGGCCGAAGCCGTGCAGATGGTGCAAGCTTGCCTCAATCAGACACGCTTTGCAGATGTGCGTAACCAGTTAAACCCCGCTCTGACTGGTGTTGCTAATCCTCTCACCATAGATCATCTGATCAAGGCCACCAACAATCTTACCAAGACCTTGACCCTCTGGGCCCAAAATGGCGAGATCAGCAATCCTGCCGCTGAGACTGAAGCCTTGGTCGATAGCCTCGCAGAGTTGGCGCTACATTATTACGTCCAGGAAAATCGTGGTGATGCAGCCATCGAAGAAGCCATTGGCTTCGATATCCTGCCCGATATCTCGGGTAATCAGTATCCGCAGGTAGATCTCGCTGGATGGGTTAC
>MAXT01000138.1 GCA_001751225.1 Desulfuromonadales bacterium C00003107
TTTCTCGGTACTGGGCAAGAGCCAAACGCAACGTACCTGCCACCTGTTTCATGGCTTTGACCTGGGCGCTACCGCCGACACGGGAAACGGACAGACCGACGTTTATCGCCGGACGAACCCCAGAGTAGAACAGGTCTGTTTCAAGGAAGATCTGACCATCCGTAATAGAAATAACGTTGGTCGGAATATAAGCGGAAACATCGCCGGCCTGGGTTTCGATGATCGGCAAGGCGGTCAGACTACCACCACCGAGTTCATCTGTAAGCTTGGCAGCCCGCTCCAACAAACGGCTATGCACATAAAAGACGTCGCCGGGAAAAGCTTCGCGGCCCGGTGGCCGACGGAGCAACAGCGAGAGTTGGCGGTAAGCCACGGCGTGCTTGGAGAGATCATCGTAGACAATCAAGGCATGCTTGCCGTTGTCGCGGAAATATTCACCCATTGTGACCCCTGTATAGGGGGCGATAAACTGCAGTGGAGCCGGATCGGCGGCACTGGCAGAGACAACCAGGGTGTAGTCCATGGCGCCGTGCTGGCGTAGCTTGTCCACCACCTGGGCCACGGTTGAACACTTCTGGCCAATGGCAACGTAAATACATACGATGTCCTGGCCCTTCTGGTTGATGATGGTGTCAATGGCCAGGGCGGTCTTACCGGTCTGGCGGTCACCAATAATCAATTCACGCTGTCCGCGACCAATGGGGACCATGGCATCGATTGCCTTTAGCCCGGTCTGTAAAGGCTCGGCAACCGATTTGCGGGTAACGATACCCGGTGCCTTGACCTCTACTTGGCTGGTCTTATCGGTAGCAATGGGGCCACCACCGTCGATGGCCTGACCAATACCGTTGACCACTCGGCCGATGAGCTCCTCACCTACGGGAACTTCAACGATGCGACCAGTGCGCTTGACCGTATCCCCTTCCTTGATGTGGTGTCCCTCACCAAGAATGGCTGCACCGACGTTGTCTTCCTCCAGGTTGAGAACCATTCCCATCGTCTCGCCGGGAAACTCCAGCAGCTCGCCGGCCATGGCATTATCTAGGCCATAGATACGGGCGATACCGTCACCGACGGAGATGATGGTGCCCATCTCGCTGACTTCTACTTCACGATCAAAATTCTCGATCTGATTTTTGATGATATTACAGATCTCTTCTGCTTTAATTTCCATGAGAATTATTCACCCTCTGTTATGGTCTTTGCAATCCGCTGCAATTGCGTACGCACCGTTCCATCGAGCACCTGCCCGGCCACCACTACCTGCAATCCACCGATCAGAGTGGGATCGCAATGCTCTTCCAGTACTATCTCTCGCCCACTGCGTGCTGCAAGTGAAGCGATCAGCGCGTTGCGCTCGCCATCCTGAAGGGCCACTGCGGTATTAACCTGAACCCGCTGCAAGCCCGAAGCTTCATCTGCCTGGCGACCAAATTCCTCCTCGATCTGTTGCAGATAACGCAGTCGATCTTTACTCTGTAACAAGCCGAGAAAGTTGCTGATTTCGCCAGACAGCTTGAGTAGTACGACCAGGTCGGCCAGTACTGCCTCTTTTTTAGCCTTAGGCAAGGATGGACTTTGTAGCAACAGAGCCAGCCGTTTCTCCACAGCAAAGGCCTGTACCAGATGCCCAAGTTCTTCCCGGAACGGGTCCAGCAGGTTCCGCTCCTGACCTAACTGCACCAAGGCCCTGGCGTATCGCTTGGATATTACACTGACGCTCACGATTGACTCTCCATTTGCTGCAGATTTTCCGTCATCAGCCGCGTACGATCCTCGGCTGTAATTTCTTGGCGCAGCCGTTCTTCAGCCATGCGTATGGCCATCTGTGCCGTTTCGGCACGCAATTCTCGCCGAGCCCGTTCGATCTCCCGGTCGGCGCACTGCCGAGCTTCATTGCGCACCGTATCGGCTGCGGCCTGGGCTTCCGCCAGGGCAGAATTCTGCGCACGGCTGTTTGCCTCTTTGGCCTGGGCCAACAGTTCCGCTACTTCGCGATCGCTGTCGGCCAGTTTGCGTTCATATTCGACCACTTTTGCTTCGGCCAATTGGCGAGCACTGTTGGCCTGCTCCAGAGTTTCGATCAGCTTGGCGCGCCTCTCTCCCAACCCCTTACGCAGAGGCTTAGCCAAAATGTAGACAAGAGCGCCAAATACTATAGCGAAGTTCAGACATCGATAAAGAAAGTCCTTCAGCAAAACACCGCTGTCCACACCATGCCCGTCACCGGAAGCAAAGGCAGCGCTGGCCATAACTATTACCAGGCCGATTGCTGCTGCACTAGTGACCGTGCTGCCAACCTTGCCTTTTAATCTGCCTTTCAAAGCGCCCTCCCCACAACCTTCTGAGCAATTCTTGCAGCCAACGGTACAGCTTGGGCTTTCAGCTCAACCAGGGCCTGCTTCTTTTCATCCGTCACACGGTCCTTGATCTTCTGCAATTCTGCGGCAGCCTCTTCATTAGCCATGCCCAGCATTCGTGCAGCTTCGGCAGTCAAGTCCCCATGAAGTTGTTTGCGTTCGCTAGCAATTTCCAACTTGGCTTTCTGCAGTTTTTCCTGATAGGCCACCAGCCCTTCCTTGAGTTGTTCTTCAAGAGACCCGGCCCGCTGCAGATTGCCATCAATTTCATCGCGACGGCGCTGCATGATATTGCCCAGCGGTCGGAACAAGATCAAATGCAGAGCTCCCATCAAAAAAAAGAAGTTAGCCGCTTGCAACAAAATGGTCCAGTCAACCTTAATCACAGCAATACCTCTAAGCCTGAAAGTAATTCAAAATTGATTTAGTTGAAACCTTGATTTTCTGATCATGCCGATTTGGGTTTAACAGAAGACGAACCTCTAGAATCGAACAGAGGTGTAAACAACCCGAACAGCGACCGCAAATATAACAATAGGCAACTGACCCTTGTCAATCCCTTTTTCGATAAACACCAATTTTCTATGGCAATTTATTCGGTAATCTTTTCTGTCGTGAAGGGCTGTGGTTTGCCCATACTAACAGTACTGTTCAGAGACACTCCCTCTTCTACAACCAGAGATGGAGCATTGATAGATCCCTCAACTTGGGCCGGCGCTCGCAATTCCACCCGAACATCCGCTGTAATTTGCCCCTTGAAACGTCCACTAAGTATCAGGGTTCCAACGGAGATGTCGGCCTCTATTTGGGCCGTCTCGCCGACTATCAAGGTGTCTTTCGAGGTAATCTTACCACTGAAGGAGCCGTCCATACGAACGATATCCTCGAAAACCAGAGTTCCCTCAAACTGACTCCCGGCTCCCAAAAACGCTTTTATTTTATCCGCTGCCGCTTCTTTGCGCATAAGCTTTTTATCCTTCCTCCCCTTCATTCCATAAATCCCTTAGGAAACGCCCAATAACTCCAGCAGGCGATCTAGATCCTCAGTA
This sequence comes from Desulfuromonadales bacterium C00003107, assembly GCA_001751225.1. Taxonomy (GTDB): domain Bacteria; phylum Desulfobacterota; class Desulfuromonadia; order Desulfuromonadales; family Syntrophotaleaceae; genus Syntrophotalea_A. The sequence goes on from MAXT01000138.1 coordinate 3,410, forward strand.
GAAAAGTAGCTGATTTCTATTTTCCCGCCCTTTTTCTTTGAATGAATCGACACCTGTGTGCCAAGGGACCTTTGCAATTCTTCTGCCAGATATTGCAATTGAGGATCAAGTTGTGGTTTCCCGGGCTTTTTCGGCTGCAGCGCGAAGTTTTTTATCTTCCGAACCAGTGATTCAGTCTCACGAACTGACAGTTTTTTGTGTAATAGCTGCTCCCGGGCTTCGAGAATGTCCTGATCTTCCTCTAAAGAGAGAAGGGCACGAGCATGGCCCATGGAAAGAGCACCGGTAACCACATCGCTTTTTACGATATCTGGCAACCTTAACAGACGCATGGCGTTAGCCACAGAAGAACGATCTTTACCGACCCGCTTGGCCGCTTCCTCTTGGGTCAACTCAAATCGATGGATCAACTGGCGATAAGCCTCGGCTTCTTCGATGGGATTAAGATCTTCACGTTGGATGTTTTCAATGATGGCCATCTCATAGGCCATTTCTTCGCTGACATCCTGAATAACCACCGGCACTTCATGCAGAGAGGCTTTTTGGGCCGCCCGCCAGCGGCGCTCTCCGGCGATGATCTGATAATGGTCCTCCAGGCGGCGAACTACCAACGGCTGAATAATGCCTTTTTCGCGCACAGAGGCAACCAACTCGACCATCTTGGCGTCATCAAAATGCTTACGCGGCTGCTGAGCGTGGGGTCGTAACTCCTCTATGGGACAGAGAAAATACTTGCGGCCACCGTCATCGCTTGCCGAAGTTAGAAGTGCTCCAATAC
>MAXT01000139.1 GCA_001751225.1 Desulfuromonadales bacterium C00003107
GGCCTCAAGTATAGTTATTGACATCCATCTTGACGTTACCTACGATGGAGACAGATCATACAGGTTATTGGGAGTGGGTAACAGACAAGGATGAAAAGGCCGATAAACTTACAACGGCTTAAGGATAAAAATACGGATAATCCCACCAAGGATAGGGATAGGGATAAGGCTGGGGATAAATATAGTATCTTTCTTCTTTTTGGACCTTAAAGAGATGAATCTCCTTGATAAAGATAAAAGGATATGTGTAATCTATTTGCCCTAAAGGCAAGACTTTCTTCCCCCTGATCTCTCCGGCCACTGCGACTGCCCTTCCTTGGGTATAAATCGCTGTATCCAAGTAACCATCATATAAGGCCAGAAACCTCCCATCGGAATCATCCACATCCTTTGGTCTTCCCTCCATGTCAGGCTGCTTTTGGAGTATCTCGATCAGGGTCCCCTCTTCCGTGTTTTCGGAGTCAATAATTATTCCACTTATTAGAACTATCTTCCCTACATAAGCCTCCGGGTCTTTAATAATCTGCTTGAAGGTTATGTCTCTTGATATCTCCCTTCTCATCTCCTTGGAAATTACATGAGCACAACTGACAGAAATCAAAACAAGGAATACTAATGAACAGGAAATCTTTCTCATTTTGAACAATCCTTCCTTATCTATAACATTCATCATTCCTTCTCTCAAGAATATGTCCGGTTCGAGATCAGGACCTTTCTTGCAACCAATCCTTCACCAGTCTGGTCGCCACGCAGTCATCCTCGTTATAATCCACGATGGCCTGCATCTTGTTTCTCCAGTCTTTCGGATCTTTTTGATACTTAAAGTAATAGGCGATGGCATCCAGGGCGTTTATGTCATTGTGTCGCCATTTGAAACCGAGGTAGTCGGCGATATCTTTGAGTCCGTTGCTGTAAGTGGGAAACACGAAGGCTCTTGTGCCTACCTTGTGGAGATCGATCATGTACGGCAAGAGCAATGTTTCCACTTCCACGGTTAGACCGTATCTTTCGCCCAACTGTTTTATGTGCCAGCGTTCGTAGTTATGCCAGTGATAAATTACATAGTCTTCCTGCTTGTGCATAAATGCCATGAATTCCCGAAACATGCTGCCTTCATCCTGAAGCCGGTGTGCAGTGAAGGGCCTGTAGTTCTCTGTGCCGTTCTTCCTAATTAGGATTCCTATGAGATAATCGACCTGGCCCATCTCGTCTTCGTGGCCTGGCTGATCCGTCCCCTCCAGGTCAAGGAAAATCTCAGTGGATTTCTCCGGGAATTTCAAGGCGGATCGGTCGAGAAGAATCAACTCGCGTTTCCTGATTGCTCTAGCCCTCAAAATGAGCTTTTCGGCAGTAGTTTGCCCAATGCCACTGACTTTTCGCAAGTCTTCGGCCTTTGCTGAGGATATATCCCAGATTTTCTTGAACCCATGGGCAACCAGATTGGTCTTCATTTTGGGTCCTACTTTCCCCACAAGGGAGACATCCCGGTTTTTGAGCGCCTGGTGGTTGCAGTAAGTCTGCCATGGCCACTCAGCCCCGTTGTATGTTGGAGTCGGCACCTCTGTTCCGTCCAAAATGGCCTGGGTGCCCTTGATGGCTTTTGCCAAGCCTGCTTCGTAATCCCTGTATCTATATTCTTGTTCCTCATAATCACGGTTAATGACGAAGAACTCTTCCGGAAGGTATTCTTGAATCTTGCCTATAAGGTAAGTATAGAAAGCGCCCTGAATAATGTGTTCCTTTTTGATATTCTTGGAAAGTTTGATCTCCTTTACCACATAGTGATAGTCACCAAAAATCGAGGCATGTCCTGTCCGCTTTTCAAGGACATCGATTCTTCCCTGCATATTTTCAGGAAGAAAGAATATGGGCAGCCCGCATATGACCTCGGCGCCTCTTGCCATTTCTTCCAATAGCCTTAAAAAACCCTCCTCCGGTTTTTTGTAGCTAATTGCCTCAAGTTTTGGGTATTTCTTTTCGATGACATGCCTCTCGTGTTCCTGTCCCCTTTCATGCAAGAGTTCTCTATAGGGACTTCTTTGGTCCTTTTTGTCTTCTGAAATGAATGCCTCGCAGTAAATAGTGTAAGGTGAATCATGGTAGAGCGAAACATTCTGTGCCGTCAATTCACCTTTATCGTTGCCAGACCTGCACCGACGAAAGATGTCATCAATTAGTGACATGATGGGCAGTAAGTTATCCTTCCTCCTTCCAGATTTCAATAACCCTGTCTGCGTCCTGCTCCGGGGTTAATTCGTCCGTATCAATTTGGGAGCATTACGCGTTTGTCCGTAAAAATCGTTTTGCCTAGTCTTGAGAAACATATTTTTCAAAAGCACTTTCAAATGTGCCATTAACAATTGAACATCTAAGACCAAGCATGCCATTGCCATTGATTTTCAGCCACCACGCCCCGCTTCTTTTCAACCTGGTATGGCAGATAAATTTGTTTGCTGATTCAATTCCTCCGCTGCCAATTGGATAGCCGCCAATGCGGTCGCCATGATAATGAATACGATCTTTATTGTTGTTCAGATAGTTTATCAATTTTCTGATCTGCTCTTTGGCATCTTCATTTCTGGGTTTCATCTGCTCAAGATCACTGATTACGTAGCCAACTTCATGATGAAAGAGTCTGGCCATGGTACTCTCTATCCATAGCAAGGCCTTGAAAGAATTGTCTTCAAATTGAACCTTGGATAGATCATGGATATGCTCAGCACAGTGGTAAAAATCCAGAATTTCACGTCCATCAGGGAATGCCTCTTTCATACAACGCCAAAGCCATGGAGCACCATCTCCTATAAGGGCAATTCGCACCTTTTCGGCTCATCGAACGTAGGAGTTTTCTATAAACTCGTAATGTACCCAAAGAAAAAGTTGGAAAGGAGGGTATAGAGGCAGGTTAAAATTAAGAGTAAAGTGGCTCAGTTTTCACGACCGAAAATGGCTCACTTTTAAACGACCGTTGACAGGTGGAAAATAATCTTGACCCCGATACCCCCTAAAGTGGGGAATTACCATGATTCTCGACAATCCCGGCGCTTTCGCAAAGTCCCCTATTACTTGCAATTTTCAGATAATGTGAATATTTAAATATATTTGTGAAGTATAATAGACCAATATTAAAGACAAAATTTTCTTTGCGGTATTTGAAGTGCATAATTTGGGTATAAGGCATAGTCTCCGGATAAGTTAACACAGCAT
>MAXT01000140.1:0-231 GCA_001751225.1 Desulfuromonadales bacterium C00003107
CTCTATACGAGGTCTGATTTCGCCTGACGGTCCCTTCACGAAGGTAACATACTCTTCAAGACGCGCCTTGCTCTTAAAGAGCTCGGCTATTTCGAGCTGATTGATTACTTTCTTTTCGGTAACAATGGCCAGGTTTTCAGCGGACATATCCAGGTTGAAGAGATCAACCGCTAAAACTTTACCTCTGCCGTTTTCTTTCAGTGCTTGGGCCAAATGGAGCGTTGAAAAACC
>MAXT01000140.1:301-3163 GCA_001751225.1 Desulfuromonadales bacterium C00003107
GGGCTGCATCTATATTGATAGATGCGGGATGCGTAAAGGGAAGCGCCTCCATCTCTCTGATCACTCTTACAAACAAGTCATTCCTGCCGCAGTAAGGATCAAGACTATAATTGATATCGCCCGGACAATTAATCATCAACACCTGTAGGTAACCTCGGTTTTTCCCTGCAGAATCCGGTCCACGGCCTCAATTCCCTGCATGGTTGAATGATCCATATTTCCCACTTCGTACTTCCAGCCCCCAAAACGGCCCCTCGAATAGATATCCATGGATTCGAGATACGGCTGCACCGATTTCAGAATATGATCGCGCCCCAAGGCAGGGACAGGATATGTGTAAGGAACGTCCCTGACATACCGGGTAACGATTTTCCCGGTATCATTTCCGGAGATCAGACCGCCGGCGATTAATCCCTCTATGGTCTTATCAAGAATTCCTTCTTTATCGGCCTGTCTGTAATCGGAATATGATATTTCGCACATTAGGGAATAATAACGTTCCGTATCGCCTCCGGGGACATTGTTAGGGGAGTAGTTTGAAAAATTGGTAATACGATAGCAAGGATTGTTGGCTTCGGGGAAATACATCCAACACCGGTCGTTGTTAATTTTTTGTTCGAAACCCAGTCCCACAATAATCCCGTTTGTGTGCTTCAAGGCGGATACCTTCTCTTGCAGCGCGGGCAGTGCGGCATTCCCATCTTCCAGCCTGCGCAGCAAAAGATCCAGGGGCATGGTGTTAATCAACATGTCGTAACAATCTTCTTCCCCATCCTGAAACCGGACCGTTTTGTTGCCGGGATTTATGGAAGTCACTCCTTTTTCCAGGAAAAGATGCTCCTTGATATAAGGAACAAAGCGGCGAAAGATCTCACCTGTCCCGCCGCGGAGGGGAAAGATAAACTTGTTGTTAGGTCCCCAGTTGGTGTCATCTCTTTCATGGATGACATTCTTTAGAATGCGTTTAATATCGACAACGCTTACCCTTTCGGCAATCCAATCCTGCGACATCTCCCGTAAGGGATAGGCCCAGACCTTTTGGTTATACGGCTCCATGAAATACTTCAAAATGCCTGAACCGAAGACACTGAACATCCAGTCATGGAAATTATCCGACGGCCGGCAACGCCTGTCTGCATCAATCAGACCTGCCAGACATTCGTACAGTTTGTCCTTGGGAAGATAGCGAATATTGTTTTGAAAGGGATACGGCACCCAGGTATCGAAAATTCTTATCCAGCTTTGTCTTAAATGTTCAAGATAGGCGCCATTTAACAATTTCTCCACCAGGTCATCGAAATAACGATAGTGCGAGAAAAGCACATGACCGCCCACATCCCAGGTAAAGCCCTTTTCGTCTACAAAACTGGTAGCCAGTCCTCCTACATGATCATTTTTTTCATAAATGGCCCAATTCCCGTAGCCCAGCTCCTGAAGCCTCCAGGCAGCGCCCAGTCCTGTAGGACCTGCACCAATTATGATGATTCTCGCTTCCGGCACTGGTTTATCCTTTTCCCTTGCCCTGTTTTCTTGCCTCTATGACACTGCGGTATGTCTGCATGATTTTTTCTAAATGCCCCTCCTTCCTGAAATACTTATCCACCCTTGCCTTTGCCTTTGCTCCCATTTGAATTCGCTGTTCCTTGTTGGAGAGCAATCTCTTCAGCCCAGCGGATATCAGTTCAGGATTCCCAGGCTCAACCAGGAATCCTGTCTCGCCGTGAACCAGCCAATCCCGGATTCCCCCTGAATCATAAGCGATTACAGGCTTTCCGAATGCCATTGCCTCCAGGCCGGACATGCCGAAAGATTCAGGAAAAAGCGATGGCATGACAAAAATACACGCTCTACGGTAAAATTCATCCAATTTCTTTGACTCAATTACCCCATGAAAATCAACCTGTTTGTCAATATCCAGCTCAAAAGCCATTTTCAGGGCCTCATCCAGGGCCGCGCCGTCCCCAACAACATCCGCGGCCCATTTCCGGGTTTTCAGGTTTGACAGGGCCTTCAGAAAATCAAAAATGCCTTTGGACGCCTCAACTCTTCCGGCATACAGTATTCTTGGAAGGTGACCGTTAATTTCAGGGCAAGGCTCCTGCCCTGCCCGGTTTTTGTTGGTAAAGAGGGAAATAGTGTCGATTTTTGCCCTCTCAAGAGCACTCTGAATAGCAATGTCGCGCATGAACCTGCTTCCCACGATAAGCCTGTCTATTTTCCTGGTGACATCAAGCTTCCATAGATTAAGAAGCATCATTTTCCGGCTCATTTCCTTGCCAAAACATCTAAACAGGCACCTGACTCCTGGTCTTTCCAGGCAAAACCGCCCGGTTTCAGGACACGTCCCGGTATCAGCCGGGCAAAAAAACGAGGCTATGTGCACCGTCTGAACAACCGGGCACATCTTGATCATTTTTCGAACGATTTGCGGGCTGATAAATCCCTTGGTTTCATGAAGATGTATCACGTCCGGCGATTCATCCCTTATTATTTTGTCTACCTTCGGACCGGCTCGAAAAGCGGTTCTCAACCCGAACGAATTATCAATAAAATATTCCTTCCGGCCTTCAATATGAAGATGGGGTTCGTTCCTGGAACTTAAAACCATGACCTCGTGACCCATTTCCTCCAGGGCGCTGCAAAGATTGAAAAAATGGCTTTCTCCGCCTCCGAAATTCCTATAAAGCCAATGGACTTGAAGAATCCTCATAACGGGTAAGAATTTGATCCGCTATCCGTGGACAATCTTCCAGAGCTTGAGATACTCCGAACCGGTGGTTGCCAAAAAAACCTCCGCAAAGCCGTCGGTATAGCTGTCGTCGTTCTTGTTCATGACCGACCGGAATTTGGCGAGCCCCATGG
>MAXT01000141.1 GCA_001751225.1 Desulfuromonadales bacterium C00003107
GACAGCGGCAAGCCTGATAATATCATCGAGAAGATCATTCTCGGCCAGATCAACAAGTTTTTTGCTGAAATCTGTCTTCTTGAGCAGGCTTATGTTATCGACCCCGATCTGAAAGTCGGCAAGGTTGTTGAGGCTCTGGCCAAGGAGCTTGGTAGCGAAATCACCCTGTCCCGCTATGAGCGTTTCCAGCTTGGCGAAGGGGTCGAAAAACGGGCCGACGATTTTGCCGCCGAAGTAGCGGCGATGACCAAGTAACGGAAAGGGCGCTATGGCTGACCAGAAACCGCGTTATAGCAGAATTCTTCTTAAACTGAGCGGCGAAGCTTTGGCCGGGGATCTGGGCTATGGCATTGATCCTGAATTGCTCGCCGGGCTGGCCATCGAGATCCGTGAAGTATTGGAACTCGGTGTGCAAGTGGCTGTGGTGATTGGCGGCGGTAATATTTTCCGAGGGATGGCTGCTGCATCCAGCGGTATGGACCGTGCCGGGGCCGATCATATGGGCATGCTCGCTACAGTGATGAACAGTCTGGCTCTGCAGGACGCCTTGGAGCAAATCGGCGTTGAGACCCGAGTACAGACCGCCCTTGAAATGCGCGAAGTGGCCGAGCCCTACATCCGCCGCCGTGCTCTGCGTCACTTGGAAAAAGGTCGTGTGGTCATCCTTGGTGGTGGCACAGGGAACCCCTATTTTACCACCGATACTGCAGCCAGTCTGCGAGCCATGGAAATCGGCGCCGAGGTGATTCTCAAGGCGACTAAGGTTGATGGGGTATACAGTGCCGATCCGGTCAAAGACAAGAATGCGGTTCGTTATTCTCAGTTGACCTATCTGGATGTGCTGAAGAAGGGGCTTCAGGTGATGGATGCAACGGCTACCTCTTTGTGCATGGATAACGATCTGCCCATCATCGTCTTTAAACTGAGTTGCCGGGGGAATATCAAGAAGGTTGTTCTCGGTGAGGAAATTGGCACTATAGTCAAAGGAGAGTGATTGATATGTCCAGCTCTGTCATGAATGAAGCCAAAAAGGCGATGGAGAAGTCGATCGAAGCTCAGAAAAAAGAGTTGCAGCGGGTACGTACCGGCCGCGCTTCCGTTTCCCTGCTTGATGATGTCATGGTCGATTACTACGGCACTCCAACGCCCTTGGTTCAAGTCGGTACTCTGGCTATTCCCGAGGCGCGTATGATCACTATTCAACCCTGGGAAAAAAACCTGATTCCGGAGATTGAAAGGGCCATTTTCAAGGCTGACCTCGGTTTGAATCCCATTTCCGACGGGCTGCTGATACGGCTCAATCTTCCGCCTCTGACTGAAGAGCGGCGTAAAGAGATGGCAAAGTTGGTGCGGCGCATGGCTGAGGATACCAAGGTGGCGATTCGCAATGCACGACGGGATGCCAACGAGGCCTTAAAAAAGCTGCAGAAGGACAAAGAGATTTCCGAAGACGACCAGAAACGGGGCGAGAAGGAAATCCAGGACCTCACCGATCAATTTATTAAATTGGCCGATGAGGTAGTTGACCATAAGGAAAAAGAGATCATGGAGATCTGAGCGGATCTTTCCCGTTTTGGGCTAACAGCAGTTTGTGTTGTTTAGTTTGGATGGGCCTTGATTTTATCCCGCATCAAGAGCAGGGGCACCGTACTCGGCGCCCCTGCTTTCTTTAAGAATGCTCAGCTCTTGCTGGGAGCTTTTAGGTTGTGATAGTCTGTATCGATCAGTGACTTGACTCTAGGGCGGTAGCACAAACCATGCGTATCCCTCAACATCTTGCAATCATCATGGACGGTAACGGTCGGTGGGCCGAACAGCAACAGCTGCCGCGGATTTTTGGTCACCGTCAGGGGGTTGAAACCGTTCGGACGGTGGTCAAGGAATGCCGGGCACTTGGTATTCCCCATCTGACCCTGTACGCCTTCAGTTCCGAAAATTGGGGTCGGCCGGCGGCCGAGGTAGCTGCATTGATGGAGTTGCTGGGGCTGTTTCTGGCCCAGGAGCTTGAGACTTTAATGGCCGAGGACATTCGGTTGCGGGTAATTGGCAATACTTCTTTGTTGCCTGTGAAGGTACGCCAGGTACTAGAGGATACCATTCAACGTACTGCCGGCAACCACCGGTTGGTGTTGACTCTGGCTCTGTCCTATGGGGCACGGGATGAGATCCTGCGGGCGGTACAGTCTTTGGCCACCGAGGTGCAGGAGGATAAACTTGCTGTCGCTGAAATCGATGAATCGCGTTTCAGCGCCGCTCTCGATACCGCCGGCCTTCCTGACCCGGACCTGTTGATTCGCACCAGCGGCGAAATGCGTATTAGTAACTTTCTCCTCTGGCAGTTGGCTTACGCCGAACTTTATTTTACCGAAGTGTTGTGGCCTGATTTTTCAGCGGACGAATTGCGCCGGGCTCTCGATGCCTTTACTGCCAGGCAGCGGCGCTTCGGCCTGACTGCTGCGCAGAGCCCTTCTGATAGTTGAGATAAAAGGAGTAACGTCCCATTAAACAACGGATTCTGACGGCTATTATTGCTCTGCCCTTACTGCTCCTGATTATTCAGTTTAGCAGTCCCTTCTGGTTCACTCTGTTCACCAGCCTGGTAGCGGCCGTGGCTCTGTATGAGTTCTATCATATGAGTTTAGCTGATAACCGGAAGCCGGAACGCGTGCTGGCCATCGTTTATGGAGCTCTGCTGGTGCCTTTGTGTGCGGTGCAGCAGGTTCTGGCCCTGCAGGCCGGGCTCGTTCTGGGCATGATCCTTTTTGGTCTGATCTTTCTGTGGCGTTTTGGTGAGTTGGAACTGGTGGTTCAGCAGTTGGCGCTGCTATTGTTTGGTTTTATCTATGTGCCCCTGTTGTTAGGCCACCTGGTGCTTTTGCGCACGCTTCCCTTTGGGCGGGAGTGGATCTACCTAGTCTTGCTGATTGTCATGGCCTCCGATACGGGAGCCTATTTCAGCGGCATCTCCCTGGGCCGGCATAAACTTTATCCGGCCATCAGTCCTAATAAGAGTGTCGAGGGGGCCATCGGTGGACTCCTAGGCGGCCTGCTAGCAGCCTTTGTCGCACGTTACACTTTCTTTCCTGCCCTGGATGTCGTTGACTGTCTGTTGCTGGGGTTGGGGCTGGGGGCGATGTCTCAGCTTGGCGATCTCTTTGAGTCGATGCTTAAACGCTCCTTCGGAGTCAAGGATTCTGGAACGATAATCCCCGGGCACGGCGGAATCCTTGATCGCCTCGACAGTCTGTTGCTTGCCTTTCCTCTGGCCTTTTATTACGGTTGGTATATTTTGGGTCGTTAGCGGCCTCGTTGCTGTGGGTGTTTTTTACCCAGCAGAGGTTCCCGAAAGGTAATTGGATTGATGAAAAGACTTGGCGTTCTGGGTTCGACCGGCTCGATCGGTGTCAGCACCCTGGAGATTGTGGCGGCCCATCCCGATCAGTACCGGATCGTCAGTCTCTCCGCCGGCAACAATCTGCCGCGCCTTAAGGAGCAGATTCGCCGCTTTCGTCCGCAATTAGTTTCGGTGCTCTGCCCCGAGGCCGCGGCTCAGTTGCGAGATGACCTGGGTGACGACGGCCCACGGGTCTACTCCGGGGTCGAAGGTCTGATCGCCTGTGCCAGTCATGAACAGATCGACATGGTGGTGACGGCGGTGGTCGGGGCGGCCGGTCTGATTCCGACCATGGCAGCCATTGAGGCGGGTAAAGATATCGCCTTGGCCAATAAGGAGACCCTGGTTACGGCCGGTCCCCTGGTGATGGCAGCGGTAGCCCGGAAGGGGGTGCGCCTCTATCCTGTGGATAGCGAGCACTCCGCTATCTTTCAGTCCCTGGAAGGACACCAACGAGGCGATGTTCGGCGCCTGATTTTGACCGCTTCCGGTGGGCCTTTTCGCGATAGCTCGGCGGCGGATTTGGAAAGAGTTACTCTGGCCGATGCCCTGGCCCATCCCAATTGGAACATGGGGCGCAAGATTACCATCGATTCGGCGACCATGATGAACAAGGGGCTGGAGGTGATCGAAGCGCGCTGGCTGTTTGACCTCCCCGCGGAGCAAATTGCCGTGCATATTCATCCTCAGAGCATCGTCCATTCCATGGTCGAATATGTCGATGGCGCCGTCATGGCGCAGCTTGGCATTCCGGATATGAAAACTCCCATCGCCTATGCCCTGTCCTACCCCGATCGTTTGCCCCTTGATCTTCCGCCCCTCGACCTGTGTGCTCTCCAGGACCTGTCTTTTGCCGAGCCGGACCTGGACAAGTTTCCCTGTTTGGCTCTGGCCTTCCATGCTCTGGCAACGGGGGGCACGGCGCCCGCGGTGCTAAATGCCGCCAATGAGGTGGCTGTCGATGCCTTTTTGCAAGAAAAGATCGCATTCCTCGATATTGCGGCTATTGTCAACGAGGTTCTCGACCGCCACGTTCCCGCCGCTCTCGATCACATTGACGACGCCTTGCGCGCAGATTTATGGGGCCGCCAAGAAGCGCGCCGCATGGTCGCGCAAAAGAGCTGACCGGAGGCATCTATGTTAACCATCATCGCCGGCATTATCATGCTCGGTATCCTGGTCTTTGTTCATGAGCTCGGTCATTTTACCGTGGCCAAACTGGCCGGGGTCAAAGTGTTGAAATTCTCTCTTGGTTTTGGCCCGCGGCTCGTCTCTCGCCAGTGGGGGGAGACGGAATACATGATCTGCGCCATCCCTCTCGGCGGCTATGTGCAGATGCTGGGTGAAGGGGTCGAAGAGGACCAGCCCCTTAGCGATGAGGAGCGGAGCCGCTCCTTTGCCGAAAAGAGTGTCTGGCGGCGTTTGGCCATCATCGCTGCTGGACCCTTTATGAATCTGGTCTTGCCCTTTCTAATACTGCCTTTGGCTTTTATGGTCGGCATTAACCTGCCGGCCTTTCTCGACCAGCCTGCTTGTGTTGGCTATGTGCTTCCTCAGTCGCCCGCCGCAGAGGCCGGGTTGCGCAGCGGCGATTGCATCGTTGCGGTCGGCGAGCAGCCGATCAATTCCTGGGTCGACGCCGACAAGGCTTTGCTTGCCCAGGCCGGGCAGGCGGCGGTGTTTGCCGTGCAGCGGGCCGGGACCCTTGAATCGATTGCTATTTCCGCCACTGACAGTAGTGCCGAAGGTCTGCAGGCCCTTGGCCTGGCGCCGGCTCAGGAAGCCGTGGTTGGCGCCCTTTCGCCTGGTATGCCGGCCCAGCAGGCGGGCCTGCTAATCGGGGACCGTATCCTCTCTGTCGATGGTGAAAGCATCGTTTCCTGGTACGACCTGAAGACTATCATTCAGCGGGCCGGAGGGGGCAGTCAGATATTTCTTGTGGAGCGAAATGCTCAACAACTGGAAATAAGCATTGTGCCTGCTCGCGGCGATGGGAAAAGTGAATTTTTGATCGGTATTGCACCGCAGGCTGAGACCGTTTTCAAACGCTTCCCCTTCAAGGAAGCCTTTAGACACGGCGTTGCCCGCAGTCGGGATCTGATTGAGCTAACCCTGACCTTTGTCCAAAAATTAGTCCTCGGCAAGGTTTCCTCCAGCAATATTGGCGGACCCATCACCGTGATTCAGGTGGCCGGTCAGGCCGCCCAGACTGATTTGGCCAGCGTCCTCTCGATCTTGGCTTTTCTCAGTATTCAACTTGGGATTCTGAATCTTTTCCCCATTCCGATTCTCGATGGCGGTCACTTATTGTTCGGCATCTTTGAGCTGGTTTTCCGTCGTCCCTTGGCCCTGCGGGTGCGCGAAATAGCGCAACAGGTAGGCCTGCTGTTCATCGTGATGCTCATGGCGCTGGCTTTTTATAACGATATCCTAAGAGTCTTCAGCGGAGGACAATAATGGCCGAGTGTCTTCTGACTGTCGATACCTCGACTCCCGCCGGCAGCGTGGCGCTTAGCCGTGGCGAAGAGCTGATTGGCGAAGTGCTGCTCAACCTTCGTTCCACCCACAGCGACCGCCTGCTACCGGCCGTGCAATTGCTGCTGCAGGATGCCGGTATGCAACTAGCTGAACTAGATGCATTCGGCATTGTGCTCGGTCCTGGTTCCTTCACCGGATTGCGGGTCGGAGTCGCAACCGTTAAGGGGCTGGCGCTAGCCACGGCCAAGCCGGTGGTTGGGGTTTCGTCTTTGCAAACCCTGGCCCTGCAGGTGCCTTATCCGGCCTATCCGTTGAGTGTCTGGCTCGATGCTCGTAAACAGGAGGTCTATGCCGGACGCTATCACTGGGAAGGGGGCCTTCCGGTCGCTCTTGATAAGGAGCGGGTTGCCTCGCCGGAACAGTTGCTTGAAGAAATTTCTGAAGATATGTTGATCATCGGTAGCGGCGCTGCAGTCTACCGCTCTTTGATCGTGCGGCGCCTTGGTTCCCGTGCCCATTTTGTCCCTTGGCCCCTGCAGCAACCCCGCGCTTCTTCCGCTGCAGCATTGGCTCTGGCCGCTTTGCGTAATCAAGAGACGATTCCCCTGGAAATGCTGGAGCCCCGTTATGTCAGGCTTTCGGAGGCTGAAATAATGCTGGCCAGGAGAGCTGGGGACAACCCGATTGAAGGTTGACAAGGGTAGGGCGTTTCGCTATTTTAAAGATGGTTTTCCGCTCTTTATCAACCCTTGCAGGGAGGTGCTGAATGGAAGGACAGGATCTGGCTTCGCTCGAGCAGCTGTGGGACGAAAGGCCTCGTTTTCGTCTACTTTTTGAAGAGCATTTGCTCTTGGAAAAACAGCTGTCCATGTTGGACCAAAGACCATATTTGACCCCTGAAGAAGAGCTTGAACGCAAAAAAATCCAAAAATTAAAGTTAGCGGGGAAGGACGAAATGGAACACATTAAGCGGGAGTTGACACTGTAAACTTTCCCGGTGCCGGTTATGAAAGGGTTTGGGCTGGTTGCCCGAACCCTTTCTATATTTAGCTCTGTTTTACTCTGGCCAAACTCTTGTTTGGTGGTGTGGCCTGTCCTGCAGATCTACTTTTTGACATAGGTATAGATTAGACGCTGCTGCTCGCAGTTGTCTGTAACGATAAATCCAGAACTCACGTTTTTCCCTTGAGCGCGGGGCTGGATAAATTATGGTTTTGAATACTGTTTTACTTATCTTATCTGTACATAGAAAGGCTCTGATCGTATGACAAGCAAGCGTAGCGATGCAATCACTCAAGGTTTTGAACGCGCTCCTCATCGGGCCCTGCTGCTCGGTACCGGTCTGCCCCGCTCAGAAATGGGCAAGCCCCTGATCGGAATCGCCACCTCCTTTACCGACCTGATTCCTGGCCATATCGGTATGCGTGATCTGGAACGTTTTATTGAAAAGGGTGTCCATACCGGCGGCGGCTATTCCTTTCTGTT
>MAXT01000142.1 GCA_001751225.1 Desulfuromonadales bacterium C00003107
ATCCAGGAATTCAAGGGGCATTTTCATCATCTCGAGCAGTTCTTCCGCCCGGCGACGAATACGCACATCATCCCACCCAAGTAATTTAGGTACAGTGCCAATATTCTCCAAAATAGTACGGTGTGGGAATAACCCTATCTGCTGAATTATGTAGCCAATGCTGCGACGAAGGAGAATTGGATCCATCTCAAGCACGTTCTGCATCTCTCCCCGCTCATCCAAAACATTGATATCACCATCCGTGGGTTCAATTAAACGGTTGACCATCTTCATTGTTGTAGTCTTGCCGCATCCTGAAGGTCCCACGATGGTGCAAATTTCCCCGGTAGGAACAGAAAACGAAAGGCTATCTACCGCAGGGGAGGACGTCCCGGTGTAAATTTTGGTCACGTTTTCAAACTTGATCATCTCTGCCCTCCTGAAATTCAGTTCATTAAATTTGATTGTTTCTGCAATCACTCATCGAACAATAACCATGCAAATATCGCTTTCATAAAGAGTAGCTAAGGGATATCTGCGTCACATCTGCTGCCTGCTCTTCAACCCCTCAGGAGTTAATCGATTTTGAAGCCAGCCCATAAAGTAATCAACAACTAGAGCCAGGATAGCCACTAATACTGCGCCGGCTATATAGCGTTTCTCCTGGGCACGAGAAATACCTGAAAAGATATATTCACCAAGAGTATCGTTGCCGATGTAAGCGGCTATTGCTGCGATACCCACCAACATGACAATCGCCACACGCACTCCGGTCATAATGACGGGAATAGCCATAGGCAGCTTCACTCTGAGCAGCAACTGCAGTTCGGTCATGCCCATTCCCCTGCCAGCCTCAACAATCTCCGTCGGCACATCTTTGATTCCAGTATAGGTATTACGCAATATTGGCAATTGAGCATATAAGATAAGTGCGAAAGCGGCGTTGAAAGGACCAATGCCCAGCGGCTTGATCATCACACCAAACAAAGCCACACTGGGTATGGTCAAGATGATCCCGGCGACATAAAGCGTAAGTTCGCTTGCTGTTTCACCTGCGATAAAAAGACTGTATAGAATAAGCGTAACGACAACACCTATCATTCCCAACGCAACCGGTTTTGAGATGATCGCACCCAGAATATCGAGAAACGGGCTAAAGAAACTATCCACTCTTGTAAAAGAACGATCCCAACCTTTTACAGTGGTCATAATCGTTTCCGCGAGTCCCTCCCCCATCATTCCTGATGAGGCGGCCCACAACAAGAAGAACAGCCCCAGTGGAATCAGGATAACCAGGTGAGTTAACCGAGGTCGTCGTGATGGCCAGGTGATAAAAACTCCAATCATAATCCCTATCACTACCGCAATAGCGACGGAGAACAACACCAGCCAGATGTGCCCCAACAACAATTCCTGGGCGTATCCTTTTGCCCATTGATCGGCGATAAAACTCCACTCAGTAGTGATTATGTTTACCTCTTGTGCCACAAACATGGCTGCCACTCGTAATACACCCCACCCAAGAAAGGGAATACCTAATGTATACACCACTGAACTTGCCGGCATCTCATGAGCCGCCTGTAAGGCAAAAAGGAGCAGCAGCAACCCATAGAAGCTGAATAAAATGATAAGAATGCTTACAATCCCAACGGGGCTGAGAGGATTTAAAACCGCCATCAGCGTTAGACCTAACTTCTCGCTCACGAAGAGGAAGGCAACCACAATCATCCCGAGAGGCACAATCACGAGAGATAGGAGGTAGCTTTGCTGATTGAAACTACCTGATCCGTTAAAGCTCCTGGCGACGAAAAAGATAATCAAGTTGAATATAAAGAAATCGGCCTCAGCGAAGAATATTATGCGAAAAAAATCAGCCAGGATTGTTTCTGTCTCCACGATCATAGAAGGAGGCTTTATGACCACGGCCAATAATCCAACTACAAGGCCAAGCAGAGCTACACCTAGTGTTGTTTTTAATGGATCGGCTCGTGTTTTCTGCTCACGAAATGTTTCCAGGCTGGACTCGGTTATGATTTGGGTCCATCCATTAAGCATCTCGCGCCATAAACCACCTTTGTTTTGAACATGTGCCTTACCTGCTGTCATGATTCATCCTTTCTCTTTTCAGCTTATACAAATTCAAAACAAGGCGTCGTAATAATGCCTGTCCTCAGCATTAAGAACCCAGATGCCAAGATCCCCCTTCTTCCTGAATCACTCGTTGTAAAACAAGCTCTGTGGTCTCATCGACCTCAATACACATTGCCTGGCGAGCCGCTTCAATATCTTTCTTACGCAGAGCATCGATCACGATCGCATGCCTCGTTTCCAGTGTAGAACCCGCGCGGCACATGACCATAAAACGGACTAAGCGATCGTGCAGTCGGCCCAACGCCTCCGCCAACTCCTGATTGCCAGACGCCTGAGCAATCAAACAGTGAAATCGACGATTCTCATTCATATATCGGTCATATGATTCGTCGTCTTCACCAATGTAACCGTCATGAACGCTCTCAAGTTGTTCGATTATTTCGTTTGTGATTTTTTGCGCTGCTCGCTCAACAGCAGCCAATTCGAGGATCTTACGCATTTCAAGCATGTCCCGCAGTTGTTTTAAAGTTACACGAGTGACAAAGTAGCCAGAACGGGGTTTTATAGTCACCAATCCTTCATTACTGAGCATCTGAAGCGCATCGCGAACTGGAGTGATGCTGGTGCCGTAGTGAGCGGAAAGTGCTTCTAGATCCAGCCTCTCACCAGGCATGCTATGTCCTGTAATGATTGAGCGACGGACTTCTGTATATATAAATCTATTTGAGGTACCACTCTGCTTTACACGATTCATTAATATAAACGTCCAAATGTTGAATATGCTAATTGTGCGAAACAGTATTTGTAACATTTATTATACATCATGATATATTAGTTTTACAATCTAATACATCAGCAGTTCCTGTCATATTTGCTTTGGATCAAAACTAAGTGAGCGGTGATGGTAGCATCATGACGGGTGGATTAGGGGCAGTAGGTGATCCTCCCGGTACGGGTTGTGCTGGCTACTTATCCGATCCGACAGATGTCAGGAGTCACTCTACCCCTTTTTAGGCCAAGTAAATGAATTCAATGATTTGGGAAAGCCTGACGGTCTACATTTCGTCCGGGGGGCCGAAATTCAGAGCTCAAGAGCCAGGCTGATAACCCCCAGGTAACGAGTTCGAACCCTGTACAAGGGGGCTTGGAAGGAAAAGGGCACCCTTTCAGGTGCCTTCAGGTAGCGGGGCTCAGATTCCGTCAGTCCCACGAGCGCAGCGAGAGGGAGAACTG
>MAXT01000143.1 GCA_001751225.1 Desulfuromonadales bacterium C00003107
GCTACTGACCGATAACGATAAGGCCTTCACGGATCGGTTTAGCGCTGCCGGCGAGCGAAAGCCAACGGGAAAACATGTATTTGACCAAGCCTGCGTGCGGCACGGTATCGAGCATAGGCTGATTCCACCCCGCCATCCTCAAACCAACGGCATGGTGGAGCGCTTCAATGGCCGGATCAGCGAAGTACTGGCAACGACCAGGTTCAATTCTGCTGAAGATCTGGAGCAAACCATGTTGCGTTATGGCTATCTATACAACCAGCACATTCCACAGCGGGCTTTGGAACATAAAACCCCGGTGCAGGCCCTGAAAGATTGGCAAAAAAGAAAGCCTGAACTTTTTCATAAACAGGTCAGGAATCATGCGGGACCTGACACCTACTCCACCAATACCGCGCCAGCTTGGCGCATCTTTTCCAGCGCTGCGCGTCCACCTTCTGCCGTTACCGGCCGGCAGCTCTTCACCGGCACCTGCACCTCGAACCCTTCCCGACATCCATCGAGCACCGTAGCCAACACGCAGACATCCAGGGCCAGGCCACCAACCCACAGACGGCGAATGCCGTCGCGGCGTAACTTATCTGCTAAACCGGTCTGGTCAAAAGCCGATAGCTGATCCTGATCGAAACGGGTACCCTTGGTGACCACCTCAGCGACCGCTGGAGTCAGTAGCTCATCATGCAAGGCTGCGCCAGAGGTATCCTGCAGACAGTGCACCGGCCAGGGGCCACCGTTGACTGTGAAACTGGGATGGCCGGCAGGATGCCAGTCACGGGTCAAAAAGATCGGCACCTGTTGCTGTTGTGCAGCGGCAATCCAAATATTGAGCACAGCGACCACTTCATTGCCCTGATCGATGGGCAGAGCACCGCCGGGACAAAAATCGTTCTGCACATCGACCACCAGCAGCGCATCCCCCGGCCTGAACAAATCCTGCGGCTGAGCCATGAGACCTCCCTCGATCCACAGTTACCTAGCAATTAACCCTATGGAACACAGCTGATTCAGCAATGGAAGTACGGCCGATTATGCCTCAAGGCTCAGTCACCTCGACAATGGACTTCAAGGCGATCTCAAGCAATTCTTCCAACACCGGCTCGTCAATAGTCAGAGGCGGCATAAAGTAAACCACATTGCCCAGCGGTCGTAACAAGGCGCCATGCTTCAGGGCCTGCTGATAGACCTGATACCCTCGCCGTTCTTGCCAGGGATAGGGTGTCCGCTGCTGCTTATCGGCGACCATCTCCACCGCGGCGACCATACCGCAGCGGCGGAATTCTCCCACCTGAGGCAGGGCCTCGAAACGGGCTGCGTAACGATCCATAAGCGACATTTTGGGTGCCAGGTTGGCCAGAATCTGTTCTTCATCGAAGATATTTAAAACCTCGACAGCCAGGGCGCAGGCCAACACATTACCGGTATAAGAATGGGAATGGAGAAAGGCCTTGAGGGTCTGATAGTCGTCGTAGAAGGCCTGATAGATCTCCTCAGTGGCCAAGGTCACGGAGAGAGGCATATAGCCGCCGGTGATGCCCTTGGACAAACAGAGCAGATCGGGAGCGACACCGGCATGTTCGTTAGCAAACATTTTACCAGTACGACCGAAACCCACGGCGATTTCATCGGCAATATAGTGTACCTGACAAGCGTCACACAGCTGGCGCAGTTTGCGCAGATAGACGGGCGGATAGATGCGCATACCGGCGGCACCCTGAATCAGGGGCTCGATAATCACCGCGGCGATTTCTTCCTGGTGCTCGGTAACCAGTTTTTCTAGATGCTCGAAACAGGGGGCTTCGCAGCTGTCCCGATGCAGACCGTAGGGACAACGAAAGCAGTCCGGTCCCTGGGCCTGAAAAGTATCCAGCAACATGGGCTGATAAACCTGGCGGTAAAGATCACAGCCCCCCACCGACAGAGCACCGACGGTTTCGCCGTGATAGGCATCGGTAAGGGAGACAAAGCGGGTCTTGCCCGGTTTGCCACACTGCTGCCAGTACTGGAAACTCATCTTCAGCGCCACTTCCACTGCCGCCGAACCGTTGTCGGCAAAGAAGACCTTACTTAAATTCCCCGGGGTCAATTCGCACAGGCGCCGAGCCACTTCCACCGCCGGCTCATGGGTGAAACCGGCGAAGATGTGGTGAGCGATACGCCCTGCTTGCTCGGTAAGGGCACGATTGAGTCGGGGATGGTTGTGGCCAAAGAGGTTAACCCACCAGGATGAGACGCCGTCGATATACCGGTGGCCGGCCTTGTCAATGAGATATACCCCTTCACCTCGCTCGATGGGAATGGGCGGCAGCGCTTCGTGATCCTTTTCCTGGGTGCAGGGGTGCCATACGTGCTTCCGGTCGTAACGAACGATATCCTGATAGTCCATGAGGTGATCCTTGCGAACCGCTTTAAGAAGTATTTCTGTTCCACCCCTGTGTCGAAGCCGGGTCTACGAATCAAGTACATCGGTAATAAAAAAGTTGATTATATATAGGTTACGCATGGAGACTAAGATAGTCATTGCGGACCTTTAAACTATTAGCGAAATAACAACTCCATCAGCCCATCACCGAATTGCTGAGACAAAGCCTCGACCTTCTGTCGGTCATCTCCCGCCACTTGGCCAAGCACCTTCCAGACCTCAATACAACCCAATTCAGCCAGCATCGCAGGGGCATGTTTTTCTGCAAGCCCAGGGAAGTCCGGCATACCATTCACCACCAGACCGGCCGGCTCCAATCCCCAGGCTCGGGCCGCCTGCAGGGTCAACAGGGTATGATTGATGGTGCCGAGTCCAGGCCGACAAACAGTGAGCAGCGGCAGCCCGATGCGGCGAGCCAGGTCCCCAACCATGAAGGTGTCCAGAAGGGGAACCATGAGCCCCCCGGCTCCCTCAATAATGACGAAGTCGTAAGCCTCCAGCAACTGCTTGGCTTTGGATACCAGACCGTCGATATCGATGGGAGTCCCGGCCAGTTCGGCAGCCAGGGACGGTGCCAGGGGTTCGCTTAAACGACAAGGGCTAATCAGCTCAATCGGCGCTGCACAGTCGGCAGCCCAACGCAGCAGTTTACCGTCATCCCCTAGTACGGTGAGATCGGCGACACCGCTTTCCACCGGTTTCATCACCCCGACCCGCATCCCCTGCCGAACTAAAAATCGCGCAAGGGCTGCCGACACCAGGCTCTTACCTACTCCGGTGTCAGTACCGGTGACAAAAATTCCACGCCCGCCTGAATCAGTTACAGGAACCATAGCTTAGACCAGCATCCTTTATCATTTGTAGATCGGTTTGCAAATCACGACCGCGCATGGTGAGATAATTGCCCACCATCATGCCACTAGCGCCGGCCATAAAGATCCACGATTGAAATTCACCCAGATTCAACTCACGACCGCCGCAAACACTGATCTGACGCTCTGGCAAAACATAGCGATAAAGAGCGATGATGCGCAGGCAATCCATGGGGGACAACTGGCGTTGGCCGGCCAGAGGGGTTCCAGCCACCGGAGCTAGAAAGTTGATGGGCACCGAATCGATCTGCAGATCACGTAGCGTCAGTGCCAATTCGACCCGCTGAGCCAGGCTTTCGCCAAGACCGAACAGACCACCGCAACAGACGGACATTCCGGCCTGTTTGGCCACCCGCACCGTCTCCACATCCTGTTCGTAATCGTGGGTAGTGCAAATGTTGGGAAAGAAGGAACGAGCCGTTTCGAGATTATGGTGATATACGGCACAGCCAGCCTCGGCCAGAGCCTCAGCAGCAGATCTATCGAGCAAACCCAGGGAGGCTGATGGGCGTACGCTGGTGGTGGCGCAGATCTGGCGAATCGCTTCGAGCAGACGTTCCATTTCTGGACCAGGCTCTAATTGGGAACCACTGGATACAATACCGTAGCAGTTGCATCCCTGCTCCGCGGCAAGTTGAGCTCCGGCGACTATTTCGTCTAACGGTTTCAGGTCATAAACTGGAGTTTCAACCGCATGGTGCACAGACTGGGCACAAAAGGCACAGTTTTCAGAACACCTCCCGGATTTAGCATTGATGATCGAACAAAGGGCAATCCGATCACCTTTAAAATGCTGGCGTAGCTGTTGCGCACCAGCGAGCAAATAGCCAAGATCGGAGCCCTTGGCGTCTAACAACGTCAAGCACTCCTCGGCAGAAAGGCGGCCACCGCCTAGCACCCGTTCAGTCCATGTCCGAATTATATTTTGCATTGTATGGAACTCCCTGTACTAAGTCAGTTAGTTTTCATCCATAGTTTCCGGATGGACACCAGTAAACAGGGTCCGATTATAGGGTGACAGAAAGTTTTGTCAACAGGCCCAGGCAATTTGGTTAACAATGTCAGGGTAGGCATTAGCCACAAAGGTTCTGAGGCGAAGGGAATTATTTTAATAAAAATGCAGCCCCCTTGATTGACAGCCCCCTAAGTGCCGTATATCTTTAAGTATAACCTGGTTTTTAAAGTGTTTATCCAGAGCTGAATCAGTGAGTTCAACTACCAACTGAAGGTGCTTTGCATCGCAAAAGCGAAAAGCATTCTGGAGGCAACATGAACAAATCGGATCTTATCGAAGCGCTGGCTTTTGAAAAGGGATTGACCTACAAAAAAGCTGAGGAAATCGTCAATCTAATTTTTCAATCCATGACCGACACCCTGGCGGAAGGCGGACGCATCGAGATTCGGGGTTTTGGCAGCATGACCGTCAAAAGCTACAAGGCTTATACTGGGCGCAATCCAAAAACCGGCGAAACGATAGAGGTTAAACCGAAAAAACTACCCTTTTTCAAAGTCGGCAAGGGTCTGCGAGAGAGCATCGACAACTAACCTCTGGCTCCGCTCTTTGTCCCATCAACCAATGGCACAGGCTCATTCCCTGGCACCGGTATCACCAGGATCTCTCAATGGAGCCACCCGCAGGGTCTGGAACTGACGAACCGTCACCAGGCCGGGCTTGGCCCCTTTGGGTTTGGCCACCCAGCGGCCCTCGGTGACCATCACCGTTACGATACCATCATTTTTCCCACGAGAATATCCCGCTGCCAGCGATGCCGCAAAAAGTTGATCTTCTTCCGGAACATCCCCTCGATCACCCCGTTTTAACACTAAATGGCAACCGGGCATCTCATGGGCATGAAACCAGAGGTCTGCAGCCTGACATAGGTTCTTTGTGACGTAATCGTTGGCGCGATTGTTGACCCCCCAACTGATGCCAAACCCACCGGGACTGACGGCCTTCCGCACCCCCGCCACTCCTTTGGCGCCCCGCTGTACTACGTTAGCTTTTTTACCTTTCAACAGACCTTGCTCGGCCAGTTCATTACGGATGGCGAGAAATTCTTCCCCCCCCTGTGCTTCAGCCAAAGACAGAGATATCCCTTCAAGCCAGAGAAGTTCCTGTTCGGTTTCGATGAGCCGCCGCTCGATGTGCTCCCGACTCCGTTTGATTTTTTTATAAGAGCGAAACAGACGTTCGACGTTTTGCTGTGGAGTCAAACGAGGATCTAACGCAATGGTTATCGGCTGCGGCGGCTGCAGGAAGTAATTATCAACAGTTATAGATTTTTCACCGGAGCGCACCAGATGTAGCTGTGCCAGCAGTAGTTCACCTTGCTGACGCAGATCAGCGGCCTGTCCCAAGGCCCGCTGATCACCCAGAATTCGCTCCTGCCGACGCTTGAGCTTTTTGAGGGTCTTTTTTAACAAGCCTCGCATCTCTCCAGCCGGACCGTGCTGATCCGATGAGGTCATAAACTCACCGTAATAGGCTTCAGCTCCCGCTGAGGCAGAAGTAAAGATTGCCAAATCTTTCCCTGTAAGGGCCCGCAGCTTAAATGGGAGTAGTTGAGGACGGTCTTCCAGGCTCACAATGGCAAAACAATTATCCCGGCTGCGGCGTCGCTCGGCAAAGTCGGCCAGCACTTGGCGTGGACTCCGGCCCGATGCCACCTGCTGACTGATATCCCTGGCGAGCAGACGCGACATGGGCCGTACACCGGCTAACAGCCATTGTTCTAAAGCAGAGGCATCCAATCCGTCTGGAGGTTCGGGTATCCCATTGTCCAGCAACTGTCCAGCCAGGGGCTGCGGAGCCTGATATTGTTCACCGGGTAGGATGGCAGCCTTACCATGTTCAGCCGGTATTCGTTTAAGGGCATCGACCACCCGGCCCTGCTCATCAACCAGAATCAAATTAGCAGACCGCCCAGTCAGTTCGGCCTGCAGTTGATAGTTACTACCGTTGGCACCGACAAAAGACAGCCTCACGATCCGTTCCCCCGGCAACTGCTTCAGATCTGTAAGCGCCACCAGCCTGGCACGCAGCAATTGACAGAAGCGAGGAGGCGCTGGCGGGTTAGGATAGGATCCCTCAACCAGATGTAGTCGGGACCGACCCGGTTCGCAAGACAGTAGCAGGCGCCAGGTGGAACCTCGATTCCAGAGTTTGAAGATCAGCTCAGCGGCCGCCGGCTGGTAGATTTTACTTATTCGGCTGCCGGGCAGCACCTCCTGCAACTCCGCCAGCACTGACTCCATGTAGAGGCTATCCATCCCTGCCATGGTCTTTCCCCTCTCCATCGTTAGCCCTCAAGTTTTTTTCCCCTGGCTCAATGGTTCTGTTATTATTTGCCTGTTTTATTTTCGGCAGCTTGTATTTTCTTTTGTTGCGACCAAGGAGAGCGCCATGTCAAAAAAGAGTCCGTATCGCCTCGGCACCCAGGCCCTGCACGCCGGTCACGAACCGGATACGGCCACCAATTCGCGGGCGGTGCCTATCTACCAAACCTCTTCCTATACCTTCGATTCCTCAGAGCATGCAGCCCGCCTGTTTGCCTTGGAGGAACCGGGCAACATCTATACTCGTATCATGAATCCGACCACCGATGTGCTGGAGAAACGCCTGACCGCTCTGGACGGCGGCATCGGCGCCCTGGCCGTTGCCTCGGGTACCTCCGCCATCCTGCTGACAGTGCTCAATCTGGCCCGGGCCGGGGATAATATTGTTTCCGCCAGCTATCTTTACGGCGGCACCTACAATCTATTCAACCACACTCTGGCCCGTATGGGAATTTCGGTCAAGTTTGTCGATAGTTCCGATCCCGCCCAGGTGGCTGCCGCCATTGACGAGAAGACCAAGGCGGTCTATACGGAAACCATCGGTAACCCGAAGAACAACGTCGACGATTTGCCGGCGCTGGCCAAAGTCGCCCACGATCACGGCTTGCCCTTTGTGGTGGACAATACCGTGGCGACCCCCTACCTGTTCCGGCCTATCGAACACGGTGCGGATATCGTGGTCTACTCCCTGACCAAGTTCATCGGCGGCCACGGCACCAGCATCGGCGGCGCGGTAGTCGACAGCGGTAATTTCAATTGGTCTAGCGGACGTTTTCCCGAATTCACCAATCCCGACCCGAGCTATCACGGTCTGGTCTACCACGAGGCACTGGGCAAACAGGCTTTCATCGCCAAGATGCGGGTCACTCTGCTGCGCGATCTCGGCCCCTGCCTGTCGCCCTTTAACGCCTTTCTGCTGTTGCAGGGGCTGGAAACCCTCCATGTGCGCATGCCGCGCCACTGCGAAAACGCCTTGAAGCTGGCCCGGTTCCTCGAAGGACATGAAACAGTCGCCTGGGTCAATTATCCCGGCCTGCCGAGCCACCCCGACTATCAGCGGGCACAGCAGCTGCTGCCCGCCGGACAGGGCGCGATTCTCGGGTTCGGTATCAAGGGCGGCAAGGAAGCCGGCGCTCACTTTATCGATAACGTTAGGCTGGCTAGCCATCTGGCCAATATCGGTGACGCCAAGACCCTGGTTATCCATCCCGCCTCGACGACCCACCAGCAGCTGTCTGAAGCACAGCAGCTGGCCTCGGGGGTCAGCCCCGACTACATTCGGGTTTCCGTCGGCATCGAAGATATCGAAGATATTCTCGCCGATTTCGAGCAGGCGCTCCAAGCCAGTCAACTTTAACCAGCCCTTCTGGAGTGCCGCGAACCTGCCTATCAGGCGGGTTCGCGGCATGGACCTGAGCCTAATTACCTATGCCAAAGCCTTTTCATATCGTCCTGGTCGAACCGGAGATCCCCCCCAACACAGGCAACATCGCCCGGCTTTGCGGGGCCACCAACACTGTGCTGCATCTGGTCGGAAAACTCGGTTTTTCCCTCGACGACCGCTATCTGAAGCGAGCCGGCCTCGACTACTGGGAGGTCATCGATGTGCGACACTGGCCATCACTAGAGGCGCTACAGAAGGAGTATCCCACCGCCCGATGTTGGTACACTTCGAAGAAGGCGGCGCGCAGTCACGTCGAGGTCGATTATCAACCAGGCGACTTTCTTATCTTTGGCAAGGAGACCAAAGGCCTGCCTGAAGAACTGCTGAACGCCAAAGCCGAACAGAGCATCCGTATACCGATCTTCAACGACAGGGTGCGCAGCCTTAACTTGTCCACCGCCGCCGGCATCGTCCTGTACGAGGCCTTGCGCCAGACCGGTAGGCTGACCTGACTTGCGAATCCGTCTGCTACGATTCGCTGCCGGAACAGCCCAATAAGAAAAAAGGCGCCCCTTGCGGGGCGCCTTTTTTCTTAACTTGTTGAACAGCTATTCGATGGAATTTTCAATCCGAATCAAGTGACTCGGCTCGTGCACCACTTCGAGTTGATCGATTTCACCGAGAGCCGATCTAATATGGGCTTCCTTGGCTTCGTGAGTCATGATAACGATAGGCACCGTATCAGCGGCAAGGCCTTCCGGTTGAACCATGGAAGAAATACCGATTTGATAGTTACCAAGGATGCTGGCGATTCTGGCGACCACCCCCGGTTTGTCAACAGTACTGAACCGCAGGTAGTAACGACTGACGATGTCAGCCATGGCCTTAATTGGTAATTTACCGATAGCAGAGGGGCAATATCCCATGGCTGGGGTGCGGCCAATGGAGTCGGTCAGCAGGTTGCGAGCGATGGCCATCGCATCGCCCATAACAGCGCTGGCAGTAGCGTCCATACCGGCGCCCTGACCATACAGCATTACCGGTCCGACAAAGTCACCAACCAAACGCACGGCATTGAACACCCCGTCAACGTCGGCCAAAGGAGCATTTTGCGGAATCATGGTCGGATGCACCCGCGCTTCGATTTCGCCATTGACCTCTTTGCTGATAGCCAGCAATTTGATTTTATAGCCGAACTGGCGGGCGAACTGGATATCGGTCGAGGAGATCTGGCTGATGCCCTCCAGGTAAATATCGTCGCAATCAACTTGAGTGCCGTAACAAAGGCTGACCAAAATAGCTAGCTTGTGTGCCGTATCGATGCCTTCAATATCGAAGGTAGGATCGGCCTCGGCGTAACCCTGCTGCTGTGCATCTTTCAAAACATCGCCGAAATCGGCACCTTCATCGGTCATGCGGGTCAGAATATAGTTGCAGGTACCATTAAGGATGCCGAAGATCGAGCGAAAGCGGTTAACGCAAAGGTTTTCCTTGATGGCCGACAACACCGGTATACCACCACCGACCGACGCTTCGAACATGACCTCCACACCTTTGTCGGCTGCTGCAGCCAGAATCTCTTGACCGTATTTAGCCATCAACGCCTTGTTGGCGGTCACCACATGCTTACCATGCTCGATGGCTTTCAAGACAAAGGAGCGGGCCGGCTCATAGCCACCAATCAATTCGATAACGATATCGATATCCGGGGCGGTCAAGACTTGATCGGCATCGGTGGTGAGTACGCCTTTTTCGACCTGCACCCCACGATCAGTGGTGATATCGAGGTCGGCAATGCGTGCAAGTTTCATCGAAGCGCCGAGGCGATCAGTCATCAATTCGGCGTTTTGCTGAAGAACCTTGACTACACCGGCACCGATGGTGCCGAACCCTAGCAATCCTACCTTGATCTCTTTCATAACCCCCCCATTGCAAACGAAATATTTTTTACTCGCATAGTAGCCCCGGTACTTCCAGCACAACCGGTCATGCACAGACCCTTGCTTGCAGGGTCAGGATAATTTCCATACCATCGGCTCCGAGAGCCAATTCTCCAGCCAATTGCTCAACCCAATCGGACGCGGCCCCGGCCGGTTTAATCAGACACAAAGACACTTGGCGAAACCCGGCCCGACGACAATCATCGATAACGCTGCCTATCAGACCCCGGTAAGTAAAGGGTGCCAGGTTTTTTAGAATACCAGCACCAGCAAAGAGAATCCACGGCGTCTGCAGCTTACCGTTATTACTGACCAGTATGTATTCGCCGGGCCGCCCCGTCGCTGAACCGTCCAACAACAGTCGGCTGAGTAAGCCGTTCAGCCTCCAGTCGAGAAGTGCAGCCGCCCCGTCCATCGGGCGCTGGTCTTCGAAGAAGAAACCGGCCACCACCTCACCAGGCATACGATCAGGAGCCTGGGCTACGACCCGCACCGAGTTCATGGGGATTTGGGACGATAGATTCGTGATACCTTGTCTAGCAGACCGTTAACAAAAGCCGGTGTTTCCCGCGTACCGTAACGTTTGCCAACCTCCACCGCTTCGTTAATAACCACGCTGGTAGGGGTTTGCGGCTGAAATAGCAGTTCAAAAGCGGCCATACGCAAGATCGCTAAATCCACTTTCGACATACGATCCAGAGACCAGTTTGTGGAAAATTCATCGATGATCTGGTCGAGCTGCTCACGATGAGCCGCGACTCCGCGCACCAGTTCCTCGGTAAAAACTCGAATATCCTGCTTAATCGGCAACTCCACCTCATCGAGGGGCTCGCCCAGGATATCGTTGCAAAAGCGGAAGCTGCTCCAAAAGGTCTCCAGCAGCTGGTCCAGGGTAGATTCACCCTCAAACAGACTGAAGAGTAATTTGATGGCCAATTCGCGGCCTTGACGTCGGGAACCGTTCTGCATAGTAATCAAAGCGCCTTAAACAGGTTGAGCATCTCGATCACCACCATGGCTGCTTCAGCGCCCTTGTTACCCGCCTTACTGCCGGCCCGTTCGATAGCCTGCTCGATGGTGTCGGTCGTAATGACGCCAAAGGCAATAGGGATATCCGTATCGAGGCTCACCGTAGCGACCCCTTTTGAGACCTCCGAACAAACATAATCAAAGTGGGGGGTAGCACCGCGAATAACGGCACCGAGGCAGATCACACCGTCATAACGACCGGAGGTTGCCAGCTTTTTAGCCACTAGAGGAATCTCAAAGGCGCCGGGCACCCGAACCACATCGATATCTCCGTCATCGGCGTTATGACGCACCAGAGTATCAATGGCGCCTTCAAGCAGGCGCTCGCAAATAAAGCTGTTAAAACGGCTGACCACGATGCCAACCTTAAAGCCCTTGGCGTCGAGCTTGCCTTCGATAATTCTGGCCATGGTATTCTCCCTCTTCTATGGCGATCTCTCTATTATCCGGATAGCGGCAGCGACGGACAGGCGGCATCACCCGTATACGGGCCTTCGCACAACGGTTTAACTCGTACAATGAATTCGATAGTGGCGATAGGCTATGACCAACAAACCTGGTCGTCACCGGCTAGAGATTCTCCAGCAGATGCCCCATTTTTTCGCGTTTGGTTTTGAGATAGCGAATATTTTCACAGGTTGGCGATATCTCGATCGGTACTCTTTCAACCACCTTAAGACCGTAGCCTTCGAGCCCTACAATCTTTTTAGGGTTATTGGTCATCAGTCGAATCTGCCGTACTCCGAGATCCAGTAAAATCTGTGCGCCGATACCATAGTCTCGCAGATCGTCCTGAAAACCGAGAGCGACATTAGCCTCTACCGTATCGTGGCCTTCGTCCTGCAGAGCGTAGGCTTTAAGTTTGTTGATCAGGCCGATACCGCGACCCTCCTGGCGCATATAAACGATTACGCCACAGCCATCGTCAGCGATCTGGCACATGGCTGAATGCAACTGATCACCACAATCGCAGCGCAGTGAACCGAACACATCGCCGGTCAGGCATTCGGAATGGACTCGAACCAGCACCGGTTTATCAGGATCGATGGTGCCCTTGACCAAGGCCAGGTGTTGCAAATCATCGACCTCATTTTCGTAAGCAATCGCCTGAAAATCACCACCGAAAGGAGTCGGAATAGTGGTATCGGTAGCTGCATGCACCAGCAGTTCCTTACGCATGCGATAGCTGACCAGGTCGGCCACGGTGACGATCTTAAGATCATGCTGCTTGGCAAATTTTTTCAGTTGAGGCGTGCGTGCCATACTACCGTCGTCATTCATGATCTCGCAGATGACACCGGCCGGTTTAAGACCCGCCAGTCGCGCCAGGTCAACAGAACCTTCGGTCTGGCCGGCACGAACCAGCACCCCACCCTTTTTGGCACGCAGGGGAAACACATGGCCGGGACGGGCCAGGTCCTTGGCCTGGGATTCGTCGGCGATCGCCACCTGAATGGTGGTCGCCCGATCCTTGGCCGAGATGCCCGTCGACACACCGCGACGGGCTTCGATGGATACGGTGAAGGCGGTACCGAAAGACGAGGTGTTTTCCTGGACCATAAGGGGCAGATCGAGTTCATCGGCCCTTTCTTCGGTGAGGGACAGGCAGATCAGGCCACGCCCTTCCTTAGCCATAAAATTGACCGCTTCCGGTGTGACCAGTTCGGCGGCCATAGCCAGATCGCCTTCATTTTCGCGATCTTCGTCATCGATCAGAATAACCATCTTGCCCTGGCGGATATCTTCCAGGGCCGCTTCTATATTATGAATCGGCATGATATTGTCTCCCTTTCGCGGGGCGTACTATGTCACAGAAAGCCGTTTTTGGCAAGCATATCAAGGCTGAGAGCCCCCTCTTCACCTCGCTCGGAAGCCGGTTGCATAAGACGCTCCACATACTTGCCGAGCAGGTCCGTTTCGATATTGACGGTCGAGCCAATCCGCCGCTCCTGCAAGGTGGTCCTTGCCAGGGAATGGGGGATAACTGCGACGCTAAAACCCTGGCTACTAACACTGTTTACCGTCAGGCTAATACCGTCAATAGCCACCGAGCCCTTTTCCACCAGGTAGCGCTGCAACGGGGCGGCAACCTCGATGGTAAAACGTATAGCGTTACGGTCCTGGAAACGTTCGGTCACCACTCCTAAGCCGTCCACATGACCACTAACCAAGTGACCGCCCAACCGGTCGGACAGACGCAGGGCCCGCTCCAGGTTTACCCGCTGGCCGGGCCGCAGATCACCGAGAACAGTTCTGGCTAGGCTCTCTGCAGAGACATCGGCACTGAACTGTCCACTGCCAAAGGTCACCACCGTAAGACACACACCGTTAACGGCGATACTGTCCCCGAGGGCGATCTCCTCCATGGACAGGCCGGTAGCGATAGTGATGCGCCCACTGCCTCCACCGGTCTGCAGGGAACGGACGGTACCGAGATCTTCAATCAGGCCGGTAAACATCGTTTCACCTCCCCTTCAATAAGCACATCGTCGCCAAAACGGTTAATCCGGATATCTTGCAACTGCATGGCGTCCCCTAGGCAGGAGACTCCCTGGCCTGCGAAGATACCATAACCACCATTACCGCCGATAACTTTCGGTGCGACAAAGATCATCATGCGATCAACGAGATCGGCTTTTAAAAAGGCCGCATTCAATTGCGCACCCCCTTCCAAAAGGATGCTCTGCACACCGCGACTCCCTAGTTTCTTCAGCAGATCATGTAAATCGACCCGCCCTTCCCACTCGGCCGCTTCCAGCAACACCGCACGACCCGTGGCGAGGCAACGGCGACGATCTTCGGGGGCATTGGCAAGATGGGCAATAAGAGTTTCGGCGGTTGAATCAAGATGCAGCAGTGCTGCCTGCGAAGGTGTGCGTAACTGAGAATCGACCACAATGCGTAACGCATCCCTCCCGTCCGGTAACCGGGTGGTAAGTTTCGGATCGTCGTTGAGCACCGTGCCGACACCGACCATGATGGCATCGACCCGATCCCGCAACCGATGAACTTCTTCACGGCTCTGGGCGTTGGAAATCCATTGGGAATCGCCGGTCGAAGTGGCAGTTTGGCCATCCAGAGTGACGGCACTCTTGAGAATCACAAAGGGTAATCCGGTGGTGATGTGCTTGGCGAAGGGCGCGATTAAACGCTGGCTGTCCTTTTCGCACAGACCGAGCTCAACCTGAATGCCAGCTTGCCGCAGGCGACGAATACCGGAACCGGCTACTTGTGGATTAGGATCTTGAGTGCCGACGAAAACTCGCGCGATACCGGCGGCAATAATCGCCTCGGTGCAGGGCCCGGTACGGCCCTGGTGGGAACAGGGCTCAAGTGTGACGTACAGGTCAGCTCCCGCGGTACGCCCTGCGGCAGCCTGCAGGGCAAAGACTTCGGCGTGGGGTTGGCCAGCGGCGGGATGGTAGCCTTCGCCAACAATCTGCTGGCCAGCGACCACCACGGCACCCACGGCGGGATTGGGTCGGGTCCGCCCCTCTGCGCGGGCGCCCAACTCGAGGGCCCGGCGCATGTATCGATCCGCAGTTACGTCCATGACTGAAAAGAACCCTGTAGAGAATTAACC
>MAXT01000144.1 GCA_001751225.1 Desulfuromonadales bacterium C00003107
TCTGCACTGGGTAGGTCGACCTTGTTGAGGACTGGAAAGACCTCCAGGTTCTGGTCTATAGCCAGATAGACGTTGGCCAGAGTCTGAGCTTCGACCCCCTGAGAGGCATCGACCACCAGCAGGCCCCCTTCACAGGCTGACAAAGAATGACTAACTTCATAACTGAAGTCGACATGTCCCGGAGTATCGATAAGATTAAGTATGTAGTCTTGACCATCGTCGGCGCGATAATCAAGACGCACCGCTTGGGCTTTGATAGTGATGCCCCGCTCCCGCTCCAGGTCGAGCTTGTCGAGGAACTGGTTGGTCTTTTCCCGATCGGTGAGGGCCCCGGTCTCTTCGAGCAACCGGTCGGCCAGGGTTGATTTACCGTGGTCAATATGGGCGATAATGGAGAAATTGCGAATTCGGCGTTGTTCCATAAGAGCTCAGGATTCCATGTTAAAAGGTGGTACACAAAGACCGTTCAATCTACAAAAGACGCCGTTATTTGTAAAGTAAAAACAGCTCTCAAAAGGCTTCCCGCCTTGGACCGGCCAGCGGCTCTTCGTGGTTGCCTTGCCGTTTATGCAAGGCTAATATGCGTAGATATTTTTATTTTCAAGTAGAGAAGGAGTGTGATCGGTGAAGACTATCGACGGACTGATCGAAAACAGCTGCCAAAGGTTTTCTGACAAAACCGCAGTGCGATGTAAGCAGGACGGCCATTGGCAGGAGACCAGTTATCGCCAGCTGTGGCTAATCGCCAGCCAAGTCTGCGCCGGCCTGCAGGCCCTGGAAGTGGTCCCCGGTGATCGCATCGCCCTGCTTGGCGCCAATTCGCCTCTCTGGATAAGCAGCTATCTCGGCATTTTGCATGCCGGTGGTATTGTGGTGCCCGTAGACAAAGAGCTTAAAGGTGTCGAAATGCGCCATGTACTGGCCGATTGTGGGGCTAGGCTGCTGATTTGCGAACCCTCCTCTCTGGAGATTGTTGCTGAAATTGCCGGTGACTTGTCAGAACTGAAAAGGATCGTGTTCTTTGATGAAGCCACCGCGGGAGCCCTTCGCCCTCCCCTACAGGAAAAACTGGTTGCTCTGACTAAGGAATGGAAGCATCTAGCCCAGCAGTTTGCCATTCCGGAGAAAGAGAGGCAGCCTTTGGAGAATCTCGGCCGTGAGATTCAGGGACTGATGGCCAGCGCTGCGGGGGATTCGAATGATCGTCGAGTAGCCCCTTTACTCGGGGTGTCTGTGCCGCAAGGATGCGAGCTAACTTCATTCAGTGACTTCCTGGCGGAACAAGCGCCGCAGCAGTCAAAGCGGCAGCCCGACGATACGGCGGTGCTACTCTATACTTCTGGCACCACGGGTCGCTCTAAGGGGGCTATGCTCAGTCATCGCAATATTGTCTCGAATCTTGAGAATGCTATCCCTCAAATGGGGGCTGATCACACTATGCACACACTGTCTTTTTTGCCCATTAACCATATTTTTGAGCAGGTTGCCGGAACTCTGGCCCCGCTGTCCCTGGGGGGCACAGTTAGTATCGCCGAATCGCTGAAAAAGATCGCTCAAAACCTGGTCGAGGTGCAGCCAACCTATTTCATGGGGGTGCCGGCCGTCTACCGACTGCTGATTAATCGTATTATGAAAAATATCACTGAAAAGCCCCTGGCCCGCACCCTTTTCGGCTTGGCTCTGACGCGTCCTCTGATCGCCGCCAAGGTGCGCAAAAAACTAGGTTGCGCCCCAATCTTCATCAGTGGTGGAGCAGCCCTCGATCCTGAGATCGCGGAGACCATGGAAAGGCTTGGTTTCACCCTTTATCAGGGCTATGGCATCACGGAAACATCGCCGATTATTTCGATGGAATGTGCAAAGGCAAAAAAACTCGGCAGTGTCGGACGACCGATTCCAGGGGTTGAGGTACGCATCAAGGAGCCCAATACGGAAGGGATAGGTGAGATTCTGGTGCGAGGAGATAATGTTATGCAGGGCTACTATCGCCAGCCCCAGGCGACGGCTGAAACGATCAAGGATGGCTGGTACCACACCGGAGACCTGGGACGGCTGGATGAGGAGAACCTGCTCTACATCTGCGGTCGGCTGAAGAACCTGATTGTGACCCCCAACGGCAAGAACGTTTATCCGGAAGAGGTTGAAAACGAACTGCTAAAGAGCACGCTGATCGCTGAGGTCATGGTCTACGGTCACCGTATCGACGCTGTGGCCGAAGAAGTCCATGCGCAGATTTATCCCGACCACGTGGCCCTTGATGCCTACGCCGCAGAGAGTGAAGTAGCGCCTCTCGATCAGAGTGCGGTCGAGGCTTTGCTTCGTCGGGAGGTATTGCGCGCCGGCCAGCGTCTGGCCGACTACAAGCGCATCAAGCGTTTTACTCTGCGGGATTCCGAGTTCCCCAAAACCACTACCCGTAAAATCAAACGTTTTGTAGTGGAGGCCGACATAAACGCCACCGTCTGAGGTCAGGCTTCCGCAAAAACGCCCTTCTGGCGCTCGAGTTCACTGGCATAACGGGCCAACACCTCCCGCCGGGAGAGCATAAACAGAACTTTGCCCGGGTCTTCATCATCCACTACCGGTATCTCTTCCAAGCCCCGTAGCGACAGTTTACGCATCACCCCGGTCAAGGATTCCGCCGGACTGGTCGTCACCACCCGCGATATGGCAATATCCCGGGCACGAATCAGACCTGGGGGGATTTCTTCGTGCAGAATACGGCGAATATCATTGACGGAAAAGATGCCACTTAAACGGCCGTCGTCGTTGACCACCGGATAGTAGCCGCCAGCCGCTCCAGAGATTTTCTCTAGAATAGCCTTGAGCGGCAGGCCTTCTGGAATAAAGGTCGG
>MAXT01000145.1:0-552 GCA_001751225.1 Desulfuromonadales bacterium C00003107
GAATGTTTAAGGGATGCGGTAAAGAGTTATGTAGCCGAATGCGTGGTGCGGTAGGATGACCACGAGATTACTCATATGAGAAAGGTTGTTTCCGTTAAAGGATGCCGCCTAAATATAAACAATGAAGTAGTTTATTAACTAAGAGATGGAACTAAATGAGCTATTGGACATAGGCGATTTTATGCTGGTAGAAACGAGCTATGCCGAGCAAAAGGGGATAGGCAAAACGCTCGATTATCTCAGTAAAGTAAAATCAGAAGATGTGATAGAAGCGATAAGGATATACGATGAGAACAAAGAGCTGATAGGTATTGCCACACATGACAAAGAGTTGGGTTTCTGGATTATCTTCACAAGTGTCATCGCAGATAAATGGAAGCGAGAAGATTTTGCGGGAGTTGCAAATGCGATAAAAGGTGCGGCAGAACGAGAAGTAGAAGTTACGAGGGAGAAATTTTGTGAAGGGCTGAGGGAGTTTTATTCCATCGGGTTGGTGAACAGATTATTTTGCGATTGTGATTTGAAAGAAGATAGTTTTTATCCGCAGGACCG
>MAXT01000145.1:587-870 GCA_001751225.1 Desulfuromonadales bacterium C00003107
GCAAAGATGCGAAGACACTTGAGATTGGCTGTGGCGATGGCGGTGCAACAATAGCACTACACGAATCGGGTATTTTCCCCATCACCATAGATGTAAACAAGTGCGATATTTGCAAAGGCGTGGAGGAAGGAGTCTTAGAACCCAAGGATAGCTTTGTATTGGATTGTTCCGCCCTCTCTGCCTTCTTTGATAGAGATTTTGATGCCGTGTTTGGTTTTATGGTGGGTAAGCTCACGCCTTCTGAGCTATTTGCCTGGGAAAAAGTGCTAATAGAAGTCCCGAA
>MAXT01000145.1:998-1492 GCA_001751225.1 Desulfuromonadales bacterium C00003107
ACGCTATACGCTATCGTTTGCGCACTTTTTTCAATATTTGTTCCTGACGCATCTTACGCCTCTCATCTATGTTCGAAATCCAATCTTCGTGCTTCGTGTATATGTACTCTTTCGCCTCCATCAATATCTCTGGCGAATCACCCCATAAGATTATTCGGGGCACATAGTCCTTTGTTGGTAAATCCGATTGCATATCAAAAGCATCATCAGGCGGCTTCTCCTGGTCTAGTTCCAATCCAAATTTCTCCGCGGCTTCAAATATTATACCGGTAGCTATCGCCCGAGGTATAGGTAACGCATATTTTTTCTTTTCTTCCATTTTTGCTCAACCTGCTCCGCCGCCTTCGCCGGGCATGGACATTGCATCCATTTCACCCATTTCCGCTTCCGCATAACAGTCTATGCAAAGGATTCTTCCGGCGATCTCCATAAATTCTTCCACTTCTTTGCCACACTTAGAGCACCTTATCTTCTTTGCTTTTCTGCCGCCCTCC
>MAXT01000145.1:1544-2230 GCA_001751225.1 Desulfuromonadales bacterium C00003107
CATCTTGTTTTATATAAAAGGCGTGGATTATGCCAAGAATAGCAGGAATGTATCGTGCATTAACCGAGTAAGTTTTTAATCCCAAGTGTATATCTAATTCTAATCTAAACATTCAGGTAAATCAGATGACAATGGAAATAGACGTAACGATAAAACTAAAGCAAGGAGTTGCGGACCCCGAAGGCGAGAACACGAAGAAAGCTTTGAACCTGCTTGGGTTTCGAGCAGTGCGTGGCGTAAAAACGATGAAGACGTTTAAGATAGAGGTAGAGAGTCAGGATGAAGAGAAGACGAAGATAGAAGTAGAAGAGATGTGCAGAAAACTTCTCGCCAATCCTGTGATACACGATTATGAAATAAGCGTAGTGAAGCGTGAAGGGTGATAACCAAATGAAAGGACGGGTCAGTAGTACAGCAGAGATAGACCCCTGGGGTGTTACGGATATAAAAGATTATTCAAGGCTTTTTGAAGACTTTGGTATTTCGCGGTTCGCGGATGCTTTGAAGCAGATAGAGCAGCCGCATTTGTACATGCGAAGGGGTATAATAGTGGGCCATCGCGGGTATGAAGATGTGCTCAGGGCAATGCAAACGAAGAGCAAATTCGCGGTGATGAGCGGATTCATGCCTTCCGGACGGATTCATCTGGGCGGTAAGATGGTAATGGACGAGATTATATGGCATCA
>MAXT01000145.1:2314-2869 GCA_001751225.1 Desulfuromonadales bacterium C00003107
ATGGGCGTCAATGAGTACATACTGAGTCTTGTAGCGCTTGGTTTTGATGTCGACAAGGGGCATATATACTTCCAATCCGCGAACGAAAAGCTACGTAACCTCGCGTTTGAACTCGGGACAGAGGCTAACTTCAGTGAAATAAGTGCGATATATGGTTTCTCGGGTGATGTTAACATATCTCACATGATAAGTGTACTGGTGCAGAATGCCGACATACTACAGCCACAGTTGTCCGAATATGGCGGACCCAAACCTGTGGTCATCCCGGTTGGTGTTGATCAGGACCCGCATATTAGGTTGACGAGGGATCTAGCATCTCGGATGCGGATGTTCCGGGTGGAGACGCGGTTGGATAAAGACCAGAAACCGTATATTAGTATACGTGAGAAACAGGCGGATAAGGGTGCGTTGGAAGCGGTAGCAAGTAGGATTGAGTCTTCGAAAAAGGTCTATGAGATGCACATAGACGTCTTCGGTATTGAAGCAAACGAGATTGACCGGAATATAGTTGCGATAGAAGAACTGGTACGTGCGGTGGAGCTCGAATATGGTGGC
>MAXT01000146.1 GCA_001751225.1 Desulfuromonadales bacterium C00003107
GGCCACATCGTCTTCCATGGGAGATTCGGGAAAGAAGTAGAAACCGCCCTGCGGTTTGACCATCTTGAAGCCGAGTCCGGTCAGATGCTGATAAAGCAGGTCGCGCTTTTCCTGATATGCCGTAATGTCGACGCTCTCTTCTTGCAGATTGGTTACCAGGCGTTGCATCAGCGCCGGAGCATTAACGAAGCCGAGAACACGGTTGCAGAAGATAGCTCCTTCAATGAATTGTTCGACCCCGTCCATTGAGGGGTTGGCGGCCAGGTAGCCGATCCGTTCGCCGGGCAGGGCCAGATCCTTGGAGTGGGAGGTGACGATTATCGAGTTTTTGATGTGGGAGAAGACGCAAGGAACGCTCTGGCCTTCATAAGCCAAGCGCGCGTAGGGTTCGTCGGAAATAACAAACAAGGTGCGCCCCAGTTCTTGCTCCTTGCGGGTCAACATCTCTCCAAGGGCTTGCAGGGTTTCGGCAGGGTAGATAACCCCCGTGGGGTTATTGGGCGAATTAATGATGATAGCTCGGGTATTGGGACCGATGGCGGCCTCGATGGCGGCTACGTTGAGCTGAAAGGTTTCTGGATCGGTTGCCACGGTTTCGGCTGTGCCGCCGTGATTGTCGATATAAAACATGTACTCAACGAAGTAAGGGGTGAGGATGATCACCTCTTCGCCGGGGTTAAGAATGGTTTTCAGCACGACGTTGAGGCCGCCGCCAGCGCCGCAGGTCATAATCACGTGACCCGCTTCGATCTGCTGAGTTGTGCCTTTGGAGATATGCTCGGCCACCGCCTGGCGGGTCTCCGTGTAGCCGGCGTTACTCATGTAGCGATGCATG
Organism: Desulfuromonadales bacterium C00003107; assembly: GCA_001751225.1. Lineage (GTDB taxonomy): Bacteria > Desulfobacterota > Desulfuromonadia > Desulfuromonadales > Syntrophotaleaceae > Syntrophotalea_A. The sequence continues at coordinate 836 of MAXT01000146.1, forward strand.
CCGGGAACGGGCTCTTGGGCCAGCTTGAGCAGCTCCCGTTGCAGACTTGCGGGCGGTTCGGTGGAGGGATTGCCGATAGTGAAATCGAAAATGTTCTCGGCGCCCCGTTCAGCGCGCAGCCGAGCTCCTTCTTCGAACATTTTGCGGATCCAGCTGGCACGCTCGATGTATTTGGCGATCTTGATGGATATGCTCATAGCCGCTCCTTATAGGTCTGTAATGGTCTGAATTGCGGCAGTTTAGCTTCTGGTTCCTGACCGGTCAAGGGCAAAGACGGCACTATTAGCATGCCAACGTCGTTGATTTTTGTGTGGAGATTCGCTAAATTGTACAGCTTGAATCCATTAGGAAGGGGTTGTTATGGCAAAGGGAAATCTCAATGAGCTGCGGGAACGGATCGATCAGATCGACGATCAGATCTTGGAGCTGCTTAATCGCCGGGCTGAGGTGGTAAAAGAGGTTGGTCGCACCAAGGTCAACAGTAGTCAGGAATTTTACGTGCCGGGGCGGGAACAGGCCATCTTCGAGCGCCTGACAAGTAATACCGGTTCTTTTCCGGCCGATGGCGTACGCCGGGTCTTTCGCGAAATCATCTCGGCTTCTCTTGCCCTTGAGCAGCCTATGAAGATTGCTTATCTCGGCCCACCGGCAACCTTTACCCATCAGGCGGCTCTGCGCCAGTTCGGTCTCTCCGCCCAGTTGGTGGCGCAAAAGAGTATTCCGGCGGTTTTTGAGGAGGTCTGTCGCGGTCGTGCACCTTATGGGGTGGTGCCGGTGGAAAACTCCACCGAGGGGGTTGTTTCTCATACTCTCGATATGTTTATTCGCTCGGAATTGAAGATCAATGCTGAGATTCTGCTAGAGATCGAGCACAATTTGCTGTCGCAGACCGGGCGCATGGCGGATGTGCGCAGGATCGTCTCGCATCCCCAGGCCCTGGCCCAGTGTCGCCAGTGGCTAGAGGAAAATATGCCCAATACGCCCCTGGTCGATGTGGCCAGCACGGCTCTGGCGGCGCAGATGGCTGCCGAAGATGAAAGCGTGGCTGCTATTGCCGGCGAGGTGGCTGCCACCATGTACGGTTTGAAGACGGTTAAAAAGAAGATCGAAGACAACCCCAACAATTTTACCCGGTTTCTGGTCATCGGCCGAAATATACCGGCACCGAGCGCTCAGGATAAGACTTCGGTCATGTTCAGCGTGAAGGATGAGCCGGGTATTCTCTATAGCATGCTCAAACCCTTCAGCAACCGGGGCATTAATTTGAGCAAGATCGAGAGCCGGCCAATGAAAAAGAAGGCTTGGGAATATGTCTTTTTCCTCGATATGGATGGTCATGTGCAGGACCCTAAGGTGGCGGAGGCCATCGAGGAATTACGGGGCTGCTGTCAGGAATTACGTGTGCTTGGCTCATATTCTCGCTCTCGCTGAGGCCGCTTTGTTCTCCCCTTGAAAGATGGCGTCGCAAAAAGTCCGACCTACGGCGTTACGGCGTTTTTTCAGGACCTCGACATACTAGATGTATGCCTTCACCCCTGAAAAAACACCAAGCCTTGTAGGACGAAATTTTTGCTTAGCCATCCTGTAAGCTTTTGCGAGTGCATCTTGAAAGGGATACTTAATAAAATGCAGGATGTACTGATACCGAAAATGACAGTGATCGGCACCGGCCTCATCGGTGGTTCGTTAGCCCTGGCCCTCAAGGCGGCCGGAGCGGTGGGCGAGGTGACCGGGGTTGGCCGGGGGTTGGCTAACCTGGAAGAAGCCCTGGAACTTGGCGTGATCGATCATTTCAGTCAGGATGCCGAGGCGGCGGTAGCTGACGCCGATCTGGTGTTCCTGTCCACGCCGGTAATGACCCTGCCGATTATGGCGGCCCGGGTGCTGCCGCGCATGAAGCCGGGGGCGATTCTTACCGACGGTGGCAGCGTCAAGGAGCGTATCGTGACTGAAATCGAAACGCTGGTGCCGGCCGGAGTTCATTTTGTACCCGGCCACCCTATCGCAGGGACTGAAAAGAGCGGCTCGGCTGCTGCTTTCGCCACTCTTTACCGCGATCGACGGTGTATTTTGACCCCTACTGAGAGGACCGATGCGACGGCGTTGGAGCTGGTGCGGCGCATGTGGCAGGCTGCCGGCAGCGAGGTGGTGATCATGGATGTGGCCAAGCACGACCGTATTCTGGCCGCCATCAGCCATCTGCCCCACATGGTGGCCTATGCGCTGGTCAACGCTGTGGCCAGCGATGACCGCTACGGCGAGGACCTCCTTAAATATTCCGCCGGGGGCTTTCGCGATTTTACTCGCATTGCTTCTTCCGATCCAGCCATGTGGCGGGATATCGCCTTAACCAATCGTGAGGCGTTGTTGGAGATGATCGGTGGTTTTGAGTCGATGCTGGCAGAGCTTAAGCAGGATATTGCCGCTGGTAACGATGACAGTCTTTTTAACTTTTTTCTGCGTTCCAAAGAACGGCGCGATGCCCTTCTCTGATAGCGCTTCGGAATTCTATTCATGAAACAGCAGACCATCGCTTCTTCTGGCCCATTGTGCGGCGAAATAACCGTTCCCGGCGATAAGTCCATCTCCCATCGCTCCATCATGCTCGGTTCCCTGGCTAGCGGCACCACCCTGGTACACGGCTTCCTCGAAGGAGAGGACAGTTTGGCCACTCTACGGGCCTTTCGCACTATGGGGATTGCTATCGAGGAACTTGGCGGCGGTCAGTTGCGTATTGAGGGCCGTGGTTTACACGGTCTGCAGGAGCCAGCCGACGTCATCGATTGCGGCAATTCCGGCACCACTATGCGGCTGATGCTCGGACTGCTGTCTGGCCAGTCATTTTTTAGCGTATTAAGTGGCGACCAATACTTGCGCCGCCGACCCATGAAGCGGGTGGTCGGTCCTTTGGGGTCCATGGGGGCTCGCATCTGGGGGCGTTGCGATGGAGAGCGGGCGCCTTTGGCTATTCAAGGCGGGCCGCTGCAGGCCTCTTCCTATGATTCGCCTATTGCCAGTGCCCAGGTCAAGTCGGCTCTTATGTTGGCCGGGCTCTATGCCGAAGGTGAAACCACAGTGCGTGAGCCTCATCTGTCCCGTGATCACAGCGAACGAATGCTGAGTTATTTCGGTGCCGATGTACGGCCTTTTGCCGGGGGAGTGACTATCGCCGGTGGTCCCAATCTGACCGGCCAAGAGGTCTTTGTTCCGGGAGATATTTCTTCGGCGGCCTTTTTCATGGTGGCGGCTCTGATTACCCCCGGCTCCGAACTGCTGATCCGTAACGTCGGCGTTAATCCGACCCGCAGCGGTATCATCGATATTTTGCGCCAGATGGGCGGTTCTATCGAATTGGTTGATTCGCGGGAGCGTTCGGGCGAGCCGGTGGCGGATCTGCTGGTGCGCAGCAGTGAGCTGCAAGGTATCGAGATCGGCGGGGCTCTGGTGCCGAGGGCCATCGACGAATTTCCAGTGATTAGTGTTGCAGCCTGTTTTGCCGAGGGTACGACAGTCATTCGAGATGCCCATGAACTGCGGGTTAAGGAAACCGATCGTATTGCGGCCATGTGCGACGCTTTAAATGCTGTCGGTGGTCGGGTTGAACCTCGAGAAGACGGGATGAGCATCTGCGGTATCGATCAGTTTGGTGGTGGCACGGTGGCTTCCTGCGGCGATCATCGTATCGCCATGAGCATGGCGGTTGCCGCCTTGCGATCTTCAGCCCCCATCACCGTGGACGACACCGGTTGTACAGAGACCTCCTTTCCAGGATTTTGGCAACTGCTGCAGCAGCTGTCCTGCTAAGCCTTACCAGGGAGAACCTTTTGAAGCGAGAACTGATCATTGCTATAGACGGGCCGTCTGGCTCAGGTAAAAGTACCCTTAGCCGGTTGTTGGCCACAGCCCTCGATTATGTCAATATCGATACGGGTGCCATGTATCGTTCCGTTGGCTTGGCGGCTCATCGGGGCGTTATCGACTCAGCGGACGCTCAGTCTCTGGCCGAGCTCTGCGCGCGGTTGACTATCGAGTTCGTTCGCAACGGCACAGTGGAGCGCGTGGTGCTTAATGGCGAAGACGTCAGCGAGGCGATTCGCACCCCGGAAATGAGTCTGATGGCATCACGGGTGTCGGCCTGCCTGGCAGTGCGGGATGCTATGGGGCGCTTGCAGAGGGAAATGGGCAACCGCGGGGGCGTGGTTCTCGAGGGGCGTGATATCGGCACTGTGGTCTTTCCGCAGGCCGAGGTCAAATTCTTTCTTCTGGCCAGTGCCGCAGAGCGCGGCCGGCGTCGTTTTGAAGAACTGCGAGCCAAGGGACTGCAGGTCGATCTGCAACAGACCATCGACGAGGTGGAGCAGCGGGACGCCGCCGACTGTAATCGCCAACATGCGCCTTTGCTACAGGCGGACGATGCTTTGGCTATCGATACCACCACCATGACTATCGAGCAGGTGCTGCAGGAAATGCTAGAGACCGTAAACAAAAGACGCCTGCAGAGTTGTGCAGCGCAAGATCGGGGAGAATAGGACGGTGAAAATTATCCTGGCGGAAAGTGCCGGTTTCTGCTTCGGCGTTAAGAGGGCAACCCAGTTGGCCTTCAAGGCGGCGGAGGAGAATTGTCAGATCTGCTCCCTCGGCCCAATCATTCATTCGCCTCAGGTGGTGGAAATGCTGGAAAAAAAAGGGGTGAAGGTGGTGGAGACGGTCGAGGATATCGCAGCGGGGACGGTGATCATTCGTTCTCACGGCATCACCGCCGGAGAGTTGGCCGATATTCATGCCCGCAACTTGACCACGGTCGATGCGACTTGCCCATTCGTCAAGAAGGTCCAGGATTACGCTACCTTGCTCTGCGCCGAAGGCTATGCGGTGGTGCTGGTGGGGGAGAATGACCATCCCGAGGTGCAGGGTATCATCTCCTATACCCACCATACCGAAGTGGCAGTAGTGGCTAATAGTGAGGAGGCACGCCGTCTGCCGAATCAATCCAAAATCGGTATCGTCGCCCAGACGACTCAGTCTTTTGAAAATCTTAGTCAGGTGGCGGATGTCTGCCTGAAAAAAGCCAAAGAAGTTCGCGTTTTTAACACCATTTGCGATGCGACTTCGGTGCGCCAGGAAGAAGCCCGTGAAATTGCAAAACAGGCTGATCTGATGCTTGTTGTCGGAGGTTTTAATAGTGCCAATACCACGCGCCTGGCGCAGATCTGCCGGGCACTTCAGGCCAAGACCTATCATGTTGAAATTGCGGAACAGATTGAATCAGAATGGTTTGCTGGCGTAAAGAAGGTCGGAATCACTGCCGGTGCATCCACCCCCCGTTGGATTATAGACGAAGTGGTTGAGCGGGTAGGGTTATTTGAAAATTGATGGCGGTGCAAAAAGTCCGCCCTGCGGCGTTACGGTGTTTTTTCAGGATTTCGACATATTAGATGTATGCCTTCACCCCTGAAAAAACACCAAGCCTTGTAGGACGAAATCTTTGTTTAGCCATCCTGTCAGTTTTTGCGAATACATCTAAAATTGATGGGTTCGCAAAAGCCAACAACCACCTAACACAGTGAAATGATTGGCAAAAAACGAATAATTCGCTTTATTCGGCATCGGTTTTACTGTAAGATAATCCAATAAAATCAACGGGTTATCTGGAGTTTTCATGATTTACGTCAAAGACCACAAACAGGTCGACATGTTCAATCCCTTCGAGCACCTGGGACCGAAACGTCTGGCGCTGCTGGAATCTTCCTGGGCGCATCTGTTCCGGGAAGAGATTCTGCACAAGCTGCCGGTGGAGAAGCTGTTCCCCCATTACTCCGAAGACACGGGACGGCGCACCAAGGAGCTTTATGCCATGCTCGGCCTGGTGCTCCTCCAGCAGATGGAGGACGTGCCTGACGATGACGCGGTGCATCAGTTCGCCTTCAACATCATGTGGCAGTATGCGCTCAATG
>MAXT01000147.1 GCA_001751225.1 Desulfuromonadales bacterium C00003107
GGATTAAAATTTCGGGGCTTATAACCAACACCATTCGATTGCGGCCTATTATCCAGTCCCCCCGGCCTCACAACAGTCCGTTACCGGGCTGGGTGCGGGGTTCGGTTCTGAGGTGGTGGCTAGCCTTTCCTCAGGCTGGATTGTAACAGAGCTGTGCGAGTATGAATTTATCTCGGCACTCTCGTGGTTTTTTTGCCTCAGTTAAACACGACACGGTCTAATAATTCAGTGATTTCACTGGAATTTTCGATTGTGCCGCTAAACACATACCTCGAAACCAGAGTAGAGCGAGTTTTGGTAAATAACCGACATGACTGGTCGTTTGAACGCCTTCACGCGAGATATCAGAGAGCCGATATACGCAACTCTGTAACGTCTGGCGCGAATCGTACGAGCATGTTGCAACCGACGTAGCTAGCGTCAGAATGTCCCGGAACTGGCACCCACCTGCAAAAGATATAATACTGAAAAACTCGATGTAGACCGAGAAAGATAAATATAGCACGACAGCGAAGTGTAATGATCATGGTAACAAAACAACCGAGAAAACAGAGAAAGGCGCAGTATCAGGCGCCCTTACACAGGAAGCAGAAATTCATGGGTGCACCACTCAGTAAATCGTTGCGAGAGAAATATGGGCGGAGAACATTCGGAGTTCGCTCTGGAGATACCGTGAAAATCATGCGCGGCAAATATACAGGAACAGAAGGTAAGGTTGAGAGAATTTATCTGAAGGCAGGCACGATTGCGGTCGACGGCGCAACCTCGTTCAAGGCTAACGGAGAAGAGGTTCCAAGACCGATATACCCATCGAACGTGGTGATAACCAAACTGAATCTTGAGGATGATATGAGAGAACAGATGCTAGGAGAAGGGTGATTTTGGTGAGCAAACATCAGAAAAGGCTTTCAATGCCAAAAACCTGGAATATACAGAGAAAGACACACAAATGGTCTGTTAAAGCTGTTCCAGGTCCCCATTCACGGTCAAAAAGTATTCCTTTGCTGCTGGTCCTGCGGGATGTACTAAAACTTGCCAATTCAAGCAAAGAAGCGAGAAAGATTCTGCATGACGGAAATGTTATGGTAGATGGAGTCGTAAGAAGAGATTACAAGTTCCCAATAGGGGTCTTCGATATTTTAACCATACCAAAGATGGATGTGGCGTATAGGGTGGTGCTGGATGAGAAACAGAGACTCAGTCTCCACAAAATTGGTGATTCTGAGAACAAGTTGTGTAGAATTGACAATAAGACGGTTGTGAAAGGTGGAAACATTCAGCTGAATCTCCACGATGGATCAAATATCATTTCCGACGAGTATTCTTATCGCACTTTTGATTCGGTGCTTATCTCAGTTCCTGACAAGAAGGTTGTCAAACATCTCGTGTATAAACCAGGCAACCTTGCCCTGATCATCGGCGGTACACACTCAGGAGAGCTTGCAACGATTGTGGATGTGCGGAAGACGCGAGGCTCGATGTCGAACATGGTCTCGCTCAAGAGCGGATACGACTTCGAGACAATTGAGGACTATGTATACGTGGTCGGCAAGAGCGAGCCTGAGATAGAGATACCCGGTGCGGGAGGTGGCGTAATTGACGAATCCGATGCGTGAGATCGAGATAGACAAGGTGACTGTTCACATCGGGGTCGGCGAGAGCGGGCAGCGGCTGGTCAATGCAGAGGATATTCTCAAGACGATCACCGGTCAGATACATGTGAGAACGCTTTCAAGATCGCGCATCCCCGCCTTTGGAATCAAGATGGACGAACCGATCGGATGCAAGGTGACACTCCGGAAGGACAAGGCAAGAGCATTCGTTGAGACCGCGCTCTCGATAGTCGAACACAAGCTCTACGAGTCCCAGTTCGATAACACTGGTAATGTGTCCTTCGGAATCGAGGAACACACTGATTTCCCAGGCATGGCGTACGATCCGGATATCGGCATCTTCGGAATGGATGTCTGTATGGCGTTCAAGCGACCGGGATACAGAATTAGCAAGCGCCGCATCCAGCAGCGCAAGATATCGCACAAACACCGCTTGACCGCAACGGATACGCTGGCATGGATGCATGATCGTTACAACATAGAGGTCATAGAATGAGTACTGAGATCAAATTTGGAAGAGGAGCGAACGTGTGCAAGCGATGCGGCAGGAAACAGGGGCTGATCCGGAGATATCGTATATATCTCTGCCGCCAGTGTTTCAGGGAGATCGCAAGAGAGATGGGTTTTGAAAAATACGAGTGAGGCGATAGATTATGGTACTACTTGATCCGCTTGCCGATGCGTTATCGACAATAAAGAATGCAGAGAGCACAGGGAAGAGCGAGTGCATCATACGCCCGGCTTCGAAGTTGATTGGCAATGTGCTGGGTGTGATGCAGAGTCAGGGATATATAGAAGAATACGAGTTCATCGAGGATGGAAAAGCAGGTGTCTTTAGAATTGGACTTCGGGGACGAATCAACAATTGCAGGGTGATAAAGCCAAGAATCTCCACCGGAGTAGCTGATTTCGAGAAATGGGAGAAGCGATTCCTGCCTGCGAGAAACTTCGGTGCGTTGATAATGACGACGCCGGATGGCGTGTTATCGCACTACGATGCCCGGGAGAAGAAGGTAGGAGGACAGCTCCTCGCTTATGTGTATTAGGTGTGAAAGATGGCAAAAGAACTCAAGAAAACGATTGCGATACCTGATGATGTGACCGTCTCAATCGACGGAAGACTGATTAAGATAATGGGTCCCAAGGGAGAGATCGCACGCGAGCTATGGTATCCGCACATCACAATCCAGCAGACTGAAGGAGCACTCCTCGTTGATGTTGATAATCCTGCTGCAGTCAGGAAGAAGCAGAAGGCGATGGTCGGAACAATGACATCGCATCTCACAAATATGATCGATGGTGTCACCACCGGGTACAAATACGTGATGAAGATGGTTTATTCACATTTTCCAATTCAGTTACGCATTGATGGAAACAAATTCACAATAGGCAACTTTCTTGGTGAGAAGAAAGACCGGATGGCGCGGATAATTGATGGCGTTGATGTGGAGATAAACGGCGATATGGTGGTTGTTACCGGCATAAACAAGGAGTCAGTCGGGCAGACTGCGGCAAACATCGAGCAGGCAACAAAGATCAAATCCCGCGATCCAAGGGTGTTCCAGGATGGAATATACGTGGTCGGCAAGGAAATGATGGCGTAAGATTGTGCAGGTGATAGACGATGGAAAAGAGACGATTATTGAAGGTCAGAAAGCAGCAGAAGAGTAAAAAGCCTGCGTTCAGACGTGCGGATGGTCACAAAAAGAAGAAACTGGACCTTAACTGGCGCCGCCCGAGAGGGTTGCAGGGTAAACTGAGAAAAGGGATCGCGTCAAAGGGTGCTATCGCGCAGATTGGATATGGCAGCCCCCGCGCAGTCAAAGGACTGCACCCGTCAGGCTTCGAGGATGTTCTGGTGCGAAATTTAGATGATCTGCAATCGATCAACCCGGAGGACCAGGCTGCACGAATCGCACGCACGGTCGGCGTGAGAAAACGACTGATAATCGAGGAGATCGCGGCAGATCGTGGAATTAAGGTATTGAACCCACTGCCAGTGACAGAAGAGCCAGAGGAGCCAGATGGTCTGGAAGAACCGGAAGAGGATGTTGAGGTGAATGAATGACTGATCTGACCAACCAGCGTCGCATGGCTGCGAATGTCATCGGCATCGGCGCGCATAGGATCTGGCTAAATCCTGAAGAAGCGGAAGATATCGCAGGTGCAACGACGCGAGAGGATATTAGAGGGCTGATTGAGTCGGGTGCAATCGTAGCAAAGCCAAAGAAAGGCGTCAGTCGCGCACGCGCGCGGTTAAGGGACGAGAAGCGGAGATACGGGCACCAATCAGGACACGGCTCGCGGAAAGGAAAGAAGGGCGCAAGAACTCCGCGAAAGAGGAGCTGGATCATAAAAATTCGCGCGCTTCGTGCCCGTCTCAAGGAACTGCGTGCCGACGGTACGCTTCCACCGAATGTGTATTGTAAGGTATACCGGAAGGCAAAAGGCGGCGAGTACAAGAGCGTTGCGCATCTGAATGCACATCTTGCGGTACAGGGATACCTCAAATGAAGATAGAAATCATCGAATTGGGTGATCGTAAGACAGAGTTCATGCTTTCAGGCGTAACGCAAGCGTTTGTGAACAGTGTGAGGCGCAGCATGCTTGCAGAAGTGCCCACGCTCGCAATCGATTATGTGAACGTCTATGACAACACATCGGTGCTCTTCGATGAACAACTCGTACTCCGTCTCGGATTGATTCCGCTCACAACAGACCTCGAGTCATACGTCCTTCCGTCCGAATGCAGCTGTGAGGGCGAGGGGTGTCCACTGTGCCAGGTTTCGCTCACACTCTCCGCAGAAGGTCCGAAGATGGTCTATTCTACGGAACTGGTCTCTGCAGACTCATCGGTCATGCCAGCAGAGATCGTGCCAATCATTAAGCTCGCCGAAGGGCACAGAATCTCGCTTGAGGCGGTCGCGCGGTTGGGCACCGGACACGATCATGCGAAGTGGCAGGCAGGAATTGCATGTGGATACAAGAATGTGCCGCGCATCACAATCTCTGATGAGTGCGATTCTTGCGGTATGTG
>MAXT01000148.1 GCA_001751225.1 Desulfuromonadales bacterium C00003107
ACCGGCAACAACGCCAGGGGCCGCGTTCATTCCTTGGATTGGCAACAATCTGGACGACATCCTTTGCGAACAGCATTCACGGACCGTTGGCCGGGACAACTGTGTCAGCTTTGAGGGAGTGACCCTGCAGATACCGGCCAATGACTACCGTTGCAACTACATCAAAGCAAGGGTTCGTATTCACCGATATCTCGATGGGACTCTAGCGATTTTCCACGGCCCGCGCAAACTGGCAATCTATGACCAACAAGGGCAACTGCAAATCCAGAAGCAGGCGCAAAACCAATAAAACTGCCGCAAAAGATTTCCCGTCACTGGGATGGGAAATCTGGACAGTTCATTTGCTACAGAACCGGACAGTTCTATTTGTTGCCAACAGGGGCGAGGGTGATAACGGGGGTAGGGGTGGTTTGGACTAGCTGCGGCCGACGGTGATGGCGTCGCGGGCCAGCTCGTCGCAGCGTTCGTTTTCCGGATGGCCGTTGTGTCCACGAACCCAGCACCACTCGATCTCATGGGGAGCGCAGGCCGCTTGCAGCCGTTCCCAGAGATCACGATTGGCAACCGGCTCCTTTTTAGAATTCTTCCAGCCCTTCTTGATCCAGTTGTTGATCCATTCGGTGATGCCCTTATGGACATACTGGGAATCGGTGGTCAAGCGTGCGCGGCAGGGCCGCTTAAGGGCTTCGAGGCCGACGATGGCCGCCATCATCTCCATGCGGTTGTTGGTGGTGTCGGGGTCGTAACCGGACAACTCTCTGGTCTGGGAGCCTGAGCGCAGTAGGGTTCCGTAGCCTCCGGGGCCGGGGTTGCCTGAACAGGCACCATCGCTGAAGATTTCTACCAGGTTGTTGTCTGTAGGCATGGTCGGGCTTTCGGAATGGTTTGTTGTCTGGTTGAGTAAAAAAAGCAACAGCCCCATTACCGTGGGTAATGGGGCTGTCAGTTGTTGGCGTCCCCAGGGGGATTCGAACCCCCGTCGCCGCCGTGAAAGGGCGGTGTCCTGGGCCAGGCTAGACGATAGGGACTTATCTGGTGAGCCGCGTAGGGATCGAACCTACGACCATCTGATTAAAAGTCAGATGCTCTACCAACTGAGCTAGCGGCTCTTGCTCACAACGGAATGCATTTATACTGAATCAGCTCAAAAGAGTCAACCCCTTTTTTCAAATTTTTTCAGGGTTTGGAGTATTTTAACAGTACGGCCTGTAAATGCTAGCTGTAGTTTCTGCTAAATCACAATTGCTCGCCTGTGGTTCAGTCCTGAAAAGGGTTGCTCAGCTGGATGGTCTGGTCGCGCCGGGGGCCGACTGAGACCAGGACAATCGGGCAGCCGCTGACCTCCTCCAGTTTCTTCAGGTAGTCTTTTGCCTTTTCTGGTAGTTCCTCGTAGCTGGTAGCACCGCAAAGGTCGCTCTGCCAGCCTTCGACTTCTTCGTAAACCGGAGTGCATTCCTTGAGGATTTCGAGGTCGTTGGGAAATTCTTCCAGTAGTTCGCCGCGGTAAGCATAGGCGGTACAGAGCTTGATGGTTGCTAGCTCATTGAGTACGTCCATCTTGGTGATAGCCAGGCCGGTCATCCCGCTGGCTCGCACCGCATAGCGCAGCGCTACGGCATCGAACCATCCGCAGCGCCGGGGGCGGCCCGTGGTGGAACCGAACTCGTTGCCGGCTTCGCGCAGTTTTTGGCCCATTTCGTCGTGCAGTTCGGTGGGAAAGGGGCCTTCGCCAACCCGGGTAACATAGGCCTTGGAGATGCCGATCACCTGGTTGAGAAAACGCGGACCTACGCCGGCGCCGATGCAGGCGCTGCCTGATATGGTGGAAGAGGAGGTGACGTAGGGGTAGGTGCCATGGTCGATGTCGAGCAGGCAGCCCTGGGCCCCTTCGAAGAGGACCTTGCGGCCAGCTGCAATGCTGTCGTTGACCAGCAAAGAGGTATTGCCGAGGTACTTGGTCAAGGTCTTGCCGTAGGCATTGTATTCCTCGAGGATAGCGGCTTCATCGAGGGGTGCCTCGTTAAGGTACTGCTCAAGCAGGAAGTTTTTCTCCGGCAGAAACTCTTTGACCATGCGGGCAAAGATCTCGGGATTCACCAAGTCGGCTACGCGAATGCCGCGCCGGCCGATCTTGTCTTCGTAGGTCGGGCCGATGCCGCGACCGGTGGTGCCGATCTTGCGAGCTCCCGACTTCTTTTCCCGGGCGATATCGATAGCCTTGTGGTAAGGCATGATAATATGGGCGTTGCCGTCGATGACCAGTTGGGAGTCATCCTGCAGATAGCCCTTTTCTTTTAATTGTTTGATTTCCTGCAGAAACACTTGGGGATCGAGTACCACGCCGTTACCGATCAGGCAGCGTTTGCCCTTGTGCAGAATGCCGGAAGGGATCAGGTGCAGTACGGTCTTCTCATCGCCTACCACCAAGGTGTGGCCGGCATTATTGCCGCCCTGAAAACGTACTACCTGGTCGGCATATTCGGTATAGATATCAACGACCTTGCCTTTGCCTTCATCGCCCCATTGGGAGCCTACGATCACTACATTAGCCATATTCTTTAAAATCTCCTGGTCGAAATTACAGACAAAAGCCTTCGGTCAACAGGGACCGATAGGGGATTTGCTGTTCCATGTCGTCGGCCAGTCGGATTAGTCGGACCGTATCGTCCGGTCCGCCGACCACCATGACAAAGCGGTAATTCATTTTATGGGCATACTGGATACTGTCTTCCAGTTGTCTTTCGATAATGTCGCGGGCGACGGAGTAACCTTGCTGGCGCAGGGCCTGAGCAGCCAATTGGGCCGGTTGCTTGTTGCTGCCCGCCTGAAAGATTAGCACGTCAGTATATTTTGCCGAGCTCTTTTCCAGTTGTTTGTCGAATGCGCACAGCAGATGCAGCAGGTTGAAGGCAAAGCCCGTTGCCGGAGCCGGTAACCCGTAGCGGGCGGTCAGGTTATCGTAGCGACCGCCGGAGCAGACCGCTTGACCCAGGCCGCTGAGAAAGCCCTGAAAGGTGATGCCGGTGTGGTAATCGACGCCGCGCAGTTCGCCGAGGTCAAAGGTGATGTGTTTTTCCACCCCATAGACTTCAAGTACTTCCAGAACCTGTCTGAGGTTATCAAGGGCTTTCCGAGAGCGGTCGTTGACAACGGCCTTTTCCGCCCGATCCAGAACCTCCCGTCCACCAAACAGCCGAGGCAGGGCCAGAATCGCTTGCCGATCTCGCTCCTCGAGGTTCAGTCCCTTTAGTAGTTCCGCCAGGCCGGAATTATCCTTGCGACCGATGGCGCATTGTACCTGCTGGGCCTGTTCGGTTGACAGGGGCAGGTCGGCCATTACCCCGCGAAAAAATTCCACTTGGCCGATGTCGATGGTGAATTCCTCGGCGCCGAGGGCCTGCAGGCATTCGACAGCCATGGCGATCATTTCCGCATCGGCTTCAGGGCCACCCAGGCCGATGAGCTCGACCCCGGTCTGAAAAATCTCGCGATCCTTGCCGGCTTGCTGCTCGGCGTGGCGCAGGACCTGGCCGCTGTAACAGAGACGCTGGGGCAGCGGCGCTTGCTGCATGCGGGTTGCGACGATGCGTGCCACCTGCGGCGTAATGTCCGGTGAAAAGGCCACCAGCTTACCGTCTTGACGATCATCGAAACGGAAAGTCTTTTCCCGCAGTCCCTCTCCGAGGCCCTTCTCCAGCACGTGGAGAAATTCCAACGAAGGTGGAATGATGGGCCGAAAGGCCCAGCGGTGAAAGACTTCGTGCAGGGCCTGCTTCAGCTGTTCGATTTTGGCCGCCTTAACCGGCAGGAAGTCTTTTACCCCTTTGGGTAACATGGCTTCCGAAATAGTCTGCTGAGTAACGGTCAATGGTTTATCTTCCTTTAAAATTAATTCCGCCATGGGCGGTGTTTTCTGTCATCTAGTCGTACGTGGTTGCAGTTGGTGAATTAGAGACTGACCTGGACTGCCGAGATGATATGCGGGTTGGCTCGAAGGCGCTGTAGAACCTCTTCTGGGATCTTGCTGTCCACGGTAATCAGGGAGATGGCCCGGCCCTGAATCTTGCGACGTGACAACCCCATCATGGCGATGTTAACGCCGGACTCCCCCAGAATCTGTCCGATGAAGCCAATCACCCCTGGGCAGTCATGATTATGCAGGATCAAAATGTGGCCTGTGGGAACGGCCTCTACGTGGTGGTCGTCGACCCGGACGATGCGGTAATCCTGATCACCGAACAGGGCGCCACTCACTGAGCTTTCGCCGTTGCTACCGGCAATGGTCAGTCGAATCAGGTTGGCGAATTCCTGAGACGTATCGCAGCTTCGTTCCATTATCTGAATACCCCGTTCGCGGGCCAGGTGGGGGGCGTTGACATGGTTGACTGTAGGGCCGACAATCGGTTCCAGCAGGCCTTTGAGTAAGGCGTTGGTCAAGGGTCGGGACGGATGCTCGGTCACACTGCCTGAATACTCAATGGTGATTTGTTGCAGCCCCTTGATTCCGCGCTGGGCCTGGAATTGGCCGAGACGCTCGGCTAATTCCACATAGGGGCGGATTTCGCTGAGCCGCTCAGCGCTGATCGAGGGCATGTTCACAGCGTTGGTGACGATTCCCTTCTGCAGGAAATCGACAATCTGCCGGGCCACTTGCACTGTCACGTTGATCTGGGCATCGACGGTTGAAGTACGCAGATGAGGGGTGCAAATCACTTGATCCATGGCCAGCAGCGGGTTGTCGGGATTGGGCGGCTCGTTAAGAAAGGCGTCAAGAGCCGCACCGGCCACCTGCTTTCTCTCAATGGCGGCGGCCAGGGCGGTTTCTTCGATCAGCCCGCCAACGGCACAATTAACGATTCGACAGCCCGGCTTGACCTGTGCCAGGGATTCTTCGTCAAAAAGATTGGTTGTTTCCGAGGTCAAAGGGACGTGCAAGGAAATAAAGTCGGAGCGATTCAGCAGCGTGGCAAAGTCGACCACTTCGGCACCCTTTTGGAGAATCACCTCTTCGGCCAGATAGGGGTCGTATACGATGACCCGCATCTTCAAGCCCAGGGCCCGTTCAATGACCAGGCCGCCGATTTTGCCGGCGCCGACTACCCCAAGGGTCTTACCGTTGATTTCCACGCCGAGAAAGCGCTGGTTTTCCCACTGGCCTCTCTTGGTCGAGCTGTTTGCTTCGGGAATCTGGCGGCTGAGAGCCAGCAGCATGGCAATGGAATGCTCGGCGGCGGTGGTAATGCTGCCAAAGGGGGTGTTCATCACAACAACCCCTTTGCGGTTGGCTGTCTCCAGATCGAGGTTTTCGATGCCGATGCCAGCCCGTCCAATGACCCGCAAGCGGGGAGCTGCATCGAGGACCTCGGCGGTTACCCGGGTGCCACCACGCACCACTAGCGCCTCAGTGCTCTGCACTGCCTGCAACAGTTCCTCAGAAGAGATGCCAGGCCGGTAATCGAGTTCGATACCCTCGGCTTCTTCGAACACCGCCAATCCTTCGGCGGAAAATATGTCAGAAACCAGAACGTTCATAAAGAATCGGCCTGTATACCTATCTGAATTGTTGCGTAAATCAATTAAAAGTCGAAGCCTTTTGAAGGAATTGCACAAACAGTATAAACTAGCAACAGGCCCTGAGGATGTCAAGGATTAGGGGAAGCCCGTCTGTCGGTCGCCTTTGATTTGACTGGGCTAGGCCAGATTCCGGTGCAGATGTTCGATCAGCAAGCGTACGCCAAATCCGGTGCCTCCGGCTGGCCGATAGTCGGAGCCTTTTTCCTGCCAGGCCGTGCCCGCGATATCCAAGTGGGCCCAACGAAAGTCTTTGGCAAAATGCTGCAGAAAGGCGGCAGCAGTAATGGTGCCGGCCGGGCGGCCGCCGATGTTCTTTAGATCAGCAACTTCACTTTTTATTTGATCGGCGTATTCATCCCATAGGGGCAGCTGCCAGCAGCGCTCGCCGCTCGCCTCGCCAGCTCGCTGTAATTGACGCAGAAGGCCGTTATGGTTGCCGAGGACGGCCGCCGCATGGTGACCCAGGGCGATGATGCAAGCGCCGGTCAGGGTCGCCACATCGATGACCTCCCGCGGGTTGAAGCGTTTGGCGTAAGTCAGGGCGTCGGCCAGAATCAGGCGGCCTTCTGCGTCGGTATTGAGAACTTCGATGGTGCTACCGGCCAGCGAGGTCAGAATGTCACCGGGTCGAATGGCGCTGCCCGAAGGTAGATTCTCCACCGCCGGAATGATGCCTGTCAGGTTGACCGGTAACTTCAGCAGGGCGGCCGCCAGTAGCGTGCCTAGTACGGTCGCGCCGCCGGCCATGTCCATCTTCATCTGGCCCATATTTTCGCCGGGTTTTAGGGAGATACCGCCTGAGTCGAAGACCACGCCCTTGCCGACCAGGGCCACGGGACGTTCCTCGCCAGCGCCTTTGTAGTGCAGCACGATCAGGCGTGGTTCCCGAATACTGCCTTGAGCCACGCCGAGCAGGGCACCGAAGCCCTCCTGCTCGAGAGCTGGCCGGTCCAGTACCGTACATTGCAGGCCGGCCTCTGCCGCGATGGTCTGCGCTTGTTCGGCCAGAAAGACTGGTGACTTAACGTTGCCTGGCTCGTTGACTAGATCCCGGGCCAGCAGCACACCGCGGCACAGTTTCTCGGCTCTCTGGACCGCTGCATTTATGGCTGGCAGGTTGCCTTTGCGGTCCGTCACTACATTCAGCTGCTTTAGCGAAGGGGCTCGTTTCGGATCGGCACTGCGGTAGCGTTCGAAGCGGTAGTCAGCCAGAAGCAGTCCCTCGACCCAGGCACTGGCCATGGCCTCGATTGGCAGGCTGTGCAGGGGGCTGTCCGCCGGGATCCATGTGAAATCCGTCAGCCGCCGCTGCCGCAGTTGGTCGACTGCCGCGGCTCCCGCTCGGCGCAGGGTTTCCAGAGTGATGTCCCGTTCCTTGCCGAGGCCGATGAGTAGAATGCGCTCGGCCACCAGTTGGCGACTGCCGTGCAGCAGCAGGGTTTGTTGGGCGTTCCCGGAAAATTCCTGAGCCGTGACTGCGCGAGTAAGGGTTCCATCGAGGGCCTTGTCAATTTTTTTCAATAGCGGCGTGGCCAGCTGATTGGCCACAACCCCTATCAGTAGACAAGGGGTGGCCTGTTTCAGAGTGGCGCCGTGAGTGACGTTGATGTCCATGGAGCGATTCCTTTCTGCGTGAGAAAAGTTGGCGGCGGACGGTTTGCTGGCCCTATTGTAGCTTCTTCCTGGGCCTGTTTCAATGTTTTAGCCGCGGATAATTATTTGCCAGAATCTGTGTAATAATGCTATTTTGGCGCAGATTGAAACGGTTTCGAAAGACTAGGGAGCGGAGCATGGAAGCAGCCTGTATGGAGATCACCATACTTGGATCGGGCACCAGCACCGGGGTGCCGATGCTCGGCTGTTCCTGCGACGTCTGTCGTTCAACCGATCCTCACAACTGCCGCACTCGCTGCAGCGCTCTGATCAGCTATCGCGGTCAGCAAATCGTCATTGATACCGGCACTGACTTTCGCCAGCAGGCCCTGCGTGCGGGCATCGGCCAGATCGATGCGGTGCTTTACACCCATGCCCACGCCGACCATGTGCACGGCATTGATGATCTGCGTGCTTTCAATATGAGTTCCGGCGGCGCCGCCATCCCCATATACGGCCTGCCGTCGACCATGGATCTGATTCGGCGCAACTTCCGCTATATTTTTGGCGATGAAGTGGCGTCCAAGTTTCGACCGCGGCTGGTACCCTGGGACCTGGGAGGCAATTTCTCTCTCTGTGGGCTGCCTGTCGAACCACTGTTTCTGCAGCATGGCCCCGGCAGTTCCTGCGGCTATCGCATCGGGTCCTTTGCTTATGTGACGGATTGCAACGGTATTTCCGAATCGACCATGTCCCGTCTGCAGCAGCTCGAGCTGTTGGTTATTGATGGCCTGCGTTTTAGCTCCCACCCCACCCACTTCAGTGTCGATGAAGCTATTGCCGTGTCCGCTCGGCTTGGTGCCCGGCGCACCGTTTTAACTCATATCTGTCATGAAGTCGAACATCAGCGGGATACTGCCAAGCTTCCTAGCGGGGTGGAATTTGCCTACGACGGCCAGCGTTTCACGCTGCCTTTGCCGCCCAACCATTCTCTGCAAGAATAGATAGCCGCTCATTTGTTTGATTTCTTTCTGGAGGTGACAGGACATGGAACATCCGCCCCTGCATGCCATCCGAAATATCGGAATCATTTCTCATATCGATGCCGGCAAGACCACTGTCTCTGAACGGGTGCTCTACTATACCGGCAAGAGCCACAAAATGGGCGAGGTACATGACGGGGCTGCGGTCATGGACTGGATGGAACAGGAGCAGGAGCGGGGTATCAC
>MAXT01000149.1 GCA_001751225.1 Desulfuromonadales bacterium C00003107
GCCCATGGCCTCGCCAGTTTTTGAAGGGGTGACCGAAGAGCAGATGAAGCAGGAAATGATTCGCTCTGGCTTCTCTGACTCGGGGCAAATGACTCTGTATGACGGTAAGAGCGGCGATGCCTTCAAGGAGAAGGTCACCGTTGGCATCATGTACATGCTCAAGCTGCACCATCTGGTTGACGATAAGATCCATGCTCGTAGCATCGGTCCTTACAGCCTGGTGACCCAGCAGCCTCTCGGCGGCAAGGCCCAGTTTGGTGGCCAGCGGCTCGGGGAGATGGAGGGCTGGGCCATGGAGGGATGGTGCCGCTCATGCACTGCAGGAATTTCTTACCGTCAAGTCCGATGACGTAGCCGGACGGACCCGCATGTACGAAGCCATCGTCAAGGGTAAGCAAAACCTTGAAGCCGGTCTGCCTGAGTCGTTCAACGTTCTGGTCAAGGAGCTACAATCCCTGTGCCTCGACGTCGACCTGCTTGAAGAACACGAATAAACCCAGCGTCATCCTACAAGGAGGGTGAGATTTGGAAGATATATTCAGCCTTTTCGAACGGCCGAAAGATCCTCTCAGCTTCAATGCTATTCGGCTGTCTTTGGTTTCTCCCGAAAAGATTCGGGAACGTTCCTTCGGTGAAGTAAAAAAGCCGGAAACCATCAATTATCGGACTTTTAAGCCTGAGCGGGAAGGCCTGTTCTGCGCCAAGATTTTCGGTCCGACCAAGGATTACGAGTGTAATTGCGGTAAGTATAAACGCATGAAACACCGTGGTATTGTCTGCGAGAAGTGCGGCGTAGAAGTCATTCCCAGTAAGGTGCGCCGGGAGCGACTCGGTCACATTGACTTGGCTTGTCCCGTTGCCCACATCTGGTTCCTCAAGTCGTTGCCGTCGCGGATCGCCACTCTGCTCGACATGACCCTCAAGGAACTCGAGCGGATCCTCTACTTTGAAGCTTATGTAGTTCTCGACGCTGGCGATACGCCACTGACCGTCGGGCAGTTGCTGACTGAGGACAAGTATCGCGAAACCATGGACGAGTATGCTGGCCAGTTTGTGGCTGACATGGGCGCCGAGGCTATTCGCCAATTTCTTACCGAAATTGAGCTCGAAGAGCTGTCCACCAGTCTGCGTCTGGAAATGAAGGAAGCGGCCAGTGAGGCTAAGCGCAAGAAGTTCGCCAAGCGCCTCAAGGTGGTCGAAGCCTTTAAGAACAGTGGCAATCGTCCGGAATGGATGATCCTCGAAACCCTGCCGGTGCTGCCGCCAGAGTTGCGTCCGCTGGTGCCCCTTGACGGCGGTCGTTTCGCCACTTCGGATCTCAACGATCTCTATCGCCGGGTGATCAATCGCAATAACCGCCTCAAGCGCCTTATGGAGCTGCGTGCCCCCGAAGTCATCATCCGCAACGAAAAGCGTATGTTGCAAGAAGCCGTCGATGCTTTGTTTGATAATGGCCGGCGTGGACGGGCCATTACCGGACCCAACAAACGGCCTTTAAAATCCCTGTCTGACATGCTCAAGGGCAAGGGCGGCCGCTTCCGGCAGAATCTGCTTGGTAAGCGTGTCGATTATTCCGGTCGTTCGGTTATCGTCGTCGGACCGGAACTTAAGCTTCACCAGTGCGGGTTGCCGAAAAAAATGGCCCTCGAACTGTTTAAACCTTTTATTTATAACAAGCTCGAAGAGCGCGGCTATTGCACTACCATTAAGAGTGCCAAGAAGATGGTAGAAAAAGAAAAGGCCGAGGTCTGGGATGTTCTTGAAGAGGTCATTCGTGAACACCCGGTCATGCTCAATCGCGCCCCGACTCTGCACCGCCTCGGTATTCAGGCTTTTGAACCGGTGCTGATCGAAGGCAAGGCCATTCAGTTGCATCCTTTGGTCTGTACCGCCTTTAACGCCGACTTCGACGGCGACCAGATGGCGGTCCATCTGCCCCTCTCCATCGAGAGTCAGATCGAGACCCGAGTGTTGATGATGTCTACCAACAACATTCTGTCGCCTGCCAACGGCAAACCGATCATTGTGCCTTCACAGGATATGATTCTCGGTCTTTATTATATGACCCGCGAACGGACCCTCGTTAAGGGAACCGATAAGATCTTCGCCTCTCGTGACGAAGTGCGCATGGCCTACGACGCCGAGGAACTTGACCTGCAGGCCAAGATCAAAGTGCGGATGACCCCGGTGGCCGGTGCTCCTGTCGAGCTGATTGAGACCACCACTGGCCGTGTGTTGCTACGGGATGTGGTGCACGAGGTCATTCCTTACGACCAGATCAACCAGGTAATGGCTAAGAAGCAGGTGGCTAATCTGATCGACGTCTGCTTCCGTCTGGCTGGGAACAAAGAGACGGTGTTGCTGGCTGACCGCCTTAAAGAAACCGGTTACCGCTATTCTACCATCGCCGGTATCTCCATCTGTCTCGACGACATGGTGATCCCGGAAGACAAGGATGCTTTGATGGCCGCCGCGGTAGAAGAGGTGACCGAAATCCAGCATCAATATACGGATGGTCTCATTACCGACGGTGAGCGCTACAATAAGGTTATCGACATCTGGGCCAAGTGTACGGAGGAAATCGCTCAGACCATGCTTTCTAACCTCTCCGTTGATGAAGTACTTGGTCCCAACGGTAAAATGATTAAGGCACCATCCTTCAACTCGATCCATATGATGGCCGATTCCGGCGCTCGTGGTAGCGCCCAGCAGATTCGTCAGTTGGCTGGTATGCGTGGTCTGATGGCTAAGCCGTCCGGTGAGATTATCGAAACCCCGATTACGGCGAACTTCCGTGAGGGCCTCACCGTTCTGCAGTATTTCATCTCTACCCACGGTGCCCGTAAAGGTTTGGCCGACACCGCCCTCAAGACCGCCAACTCCGGGTATCTGACCCGGCGTCTGGTCGATGTCGCCCAGGATGCTATCATCACTGAGCAAGACTGTGGCACTCTGGACGGTATTCAGGTGGCGTCTCTGACCGAAGGGGGCGAAGTCATAGAGCCCTTGGGGGATCGGATACTTGGTCGTACCTCCCTAGAAGATGTTCTAGATCCGGTTACCGACGAAGTGCTGGTCGAGTACAATCAGGAGATCGAAGAAGCGCTGGTGCTGAAGGTCGAAAATGCCGGCATTGAAAAGCTCAAAATTCGCTCGGTACTGACCTGTCAGAGCCGTCGAGGCATTTGTGCTACTTGCTATGGCCGGGACCTGGCTCGTGGTCACCTGGTTAACCTTGGCGAGGCGGTTGGGGTTATTGCCGCCCAGTCCATCGGTGAACCCGGTACCCAGTTGACCATGCGGACCTTCCATATCGGTGGTACCGCTTCCCGTCGCGCCGAACAGACCTCTTTGGAATCCCGTTTTGACGGTATTCTCAAGTATATCGAGGTGAATTCTGTTATCGATAGCGATGGTCACCATGTGGTCATGAACCGGAACGGCGAAATCGCCGTGGTAGACGAGACGGGCCGTGAGCGGGAACGTTACGGTGTCGTTTATGGTGCCCGACTGCGCATCGCGCCGGATGGTGCGGTGAAAACCGGCGACTTGCTGGCTGAATGGGACCCCTACACCATGCCGATCCTGACGGAGGTTCCCGGACGGATTCGCTTTGGTGACGTCGTCGAGGGCGTCACCATGGAGGAGCAGGTCGATGAGGTTACCGGCCTGTCCCGTAAGGTTATCGTCGAATCGAAGGGGGCAGACAAGCGACCGCGCATTACCCTCAAGGACGAAGAAGGCAAGACCCTCAAGCTGTCCAGTGGCCAACCGGCCCGCTATATGCTGCCGGTAGGCGCCAATATCGTAGCTATTGAAGATGATATAGTAAGTGCCGGAGCGATCCTGGCGAAAATTCCGCGGGAAACCACCAAGACCAAGGACATCACCGGCGGTCTGCCTCGGGTTGCCGAGCTCTTTGAAGCCCGTAAGCCAAAGGAATTTGCCGTCATCAGCGAAATCGACGGTATGGTCTCCTACGGTAAGGACTCCAAAGGCAAGCGTAAGGTGCTGGTTACTCCGGAAATCGGAGAATCCAAGGAGTACCTGATCCCCAAAGGCAAGCATATCAGTGTTCACGAGGGGGACCATGTCAAAGCGGGCGAAGCCCTCATGGATGGTTCGAGCAATCCCCACGACATTCTGCGAGTCCTTGGCGAAAAGCAGTTGGCCAAATACCTGGTGGACGAAGTCCAGGAGGTCTACCGCCTGCAGGGGGTTAAGATCAATGACAAGCACATCGAAGTCATTGTTCGGCAGATGTTGCGCCGCGTGCGCATCAAGGAACTAGGTGATACCCACTTCCTGCTCGATGATTCGGTGGAGCGCTGGGCGTTTGAACAGGAGAACCAGCGGGTGCTCGCTGAGGACGGCGTGCCGGCAGTCGGAGAGCCTCTCATGCTAGGCATCACTAAGGCCTCTCTGTCCACGGAGTCTTTCATCTCAGCGGCTTCTTTCCAGGAGACCACCAAGGTTCTGACCCAGGCAGCCATTGAAGGAAAGGTCGATCACCTGCGTGGCCTCAAAGAGAATGTTATCATGGGCCGCTTGATTCCAGCCGGCACCGGTATCTCTAAGTATCGCAGCGCCAAGCTCACTATTGAGGAACCGGAAGAGATTCTTGAGCCGCCGATGGTCGAGGAAATCGACGAACTTGAGGGTCTGGTTGAAGACGCCAGTGATAGCGCTGAAAAGGCTGAATGACCCGACGGTTGTAGTTAATCAAAAAAAGCCCCTCCGTTCTTAAAAAGCGCTTGACAAGGTGGGGCCAGATTGATAATGTGAGCGGGTTTTCCCCTGCTGAAAGGCGGGAAACAATTAACATTAAGTGTGTGAACATACGGGAGCTAGTTTAATGCCGACTATTAATCAATTGATTCGCAAAGGCCGCGAGAAAAAAGAGCGTAAATCGACCGCGCCGGCGCTTAAATGTAGTCCTCAAAAGCGCGGAGTATGTACCCGTGTATATACTACGACCCCGAAAAAGCCTAACTCGGCTTTACGCAAGGTCGCTCGTGTGCGCCTGACCAACGGGTTTGTGGTTACCTCTTACATCCCTGGTGTGGGCCACAATCTCCAGGAGCACTCCGTGGTTTTGATTCGCGGTGGGCGTGTAAAAGACCTTCCGGGTGTGCGCTATCACATCGTGCGTGGTACGCTCGATTTGGCCGGAGTTAAAGACCGCAGGCAAGGTCGTTCCAAGTATGGGGCCAAGCGGCCTAAATAATTAGAAGGCTGAGGGGAAGTTATGCCGAGAAGAAGAGAAGTCGCAAAGCGCGTTATCCTGCCCGATCCTAAATTTGGGGATCGGATGCTCGCTAAGTTTGTCAATGCTATCATGCTTGACGGCAAGAAGAGCACGGCCGAGGCAATTGTTTATGGTGCCTTTGATTTGGTCACCGAGCGTTCCAGTGAGGAGCCTCTTGAGATTTTCAAGAAGGCCATGGAGAACGTTCGTCCCATGCTCGAGGTTAAGTCTCGGCGTGTAGGCGGGTCCACCTATCAGGTCCCCGTTGAGGTTCGTAGCGAGCGACGCACTGCGTTGGCGATTCGCTGGATTATTAGTTATGCGCGTAAGCGTGGTGAGAAGACTATGGGTGAGCGCCTGGCTGGTGAGTTGCTTGATGCGGCAGCCAACCGCGGAACTTCGGTAAAGAAAAAAGAAGACACTCATCGTATGGCCGACGCTAACAAGGCCTTTGCTCATTATCGCTGGTAACAGCTTTAACCTTCATCGGGTTGTTGAGGATATATACTGTGGCACGCCAAGTTGCACTAAATAAATATCGTAATATCGGCATTATGGCTCATATCGATGCCGGCAAGACTACCACCACCGAGCGGATTCTCTACTATACTGGTGTTTCTCACAAGATTGGTGAGGTGCACGATGGTGCCGCTACGATGGACTGGATGGAGCAGGAGCAGGAGCGGGGCATTACTATTACCTCGGCTGCTACCACCTGTTTCTGGAACGAGCATCGGGTCAATATTATTGATACCCCGGGCCATGTCGACTTTACGGTCGAGGTTGAGCGGTCTTTGCGGGTGCTCGATGGTGCTGTAGCGGTCTTCTGTTCCGTAGGTGGTGTTGAGCCGCAGTCTGAGACTGTTTGGCGTCAGGCGGATAAGTATTGCGTGCCGCGTATCGCCTTCGTTAATAAGATGGACCGTCTCGGTGCCGATTTTTCCCGTGGCGTAGAAATGATGCGTGATCGTCTCGGTGCCAATCCGGTGCCGCTGCAGTTGCCTATTGGCGCCGAAGAAGATTTTGTCGGAGTTGTCGATCTGGTTCAGATGAAAGGGATCGTCTGGGACGATGAGTCCATGGGCGCGGCTTATGAAGTCGTCGATATCCCTGCCGATATGGTTGACGAGGCCGAAGCGGCCCGCGAGGCCATGATCGAAGAGGTCTGCTCGCACGACGAAGTCTTGATGGAAAAATACATCGGCGGTGAAGAGCTGTCGATGGAGGAACTCAAGCAGGGTATCCGTTCTGCGACCATCGATATTAAGATTAATCCGGTATTGTGCGGCTCGGCCTTTAAGAACAAGGGCGTGCAAAATCTACTTGATGCGGTAGTTGACTATATGCCGTCGCCACTTGATGTGCCTGCTATTAACGGTATTGACCCTGATACCGATGAAGAGGTTGCTTGCCCAGCATCGGATGACAGTCCTTTTGCTGCCTTGGCTTTCAAGGTTATGACCGATCCTTTTGTCGGTCAGTTAACGTTCTTCCGGGTCTACTCCGGAACGCTTGAGTCGGGCGCGCATGTGTTCAATGTCGGCAAGAGCAAGAAGGAGCGCTTCGGTCGCATCTTGCAAATGCATTCCAATAAGCGGGAAGAGATCAAAGAGGTTGTGGCGGGGGACATCGCTGCGGCAGTCGGTCTTAAGTATGCGACTACCGGTGATACTCTTTGTGATCCTAAACATTTGTGTCTGCTTGAGTCGATGGACTTTCCCGAGCCGGTTATTCATATTGC
Organism: Desulfuromonadales bacterium C00003107; assembly: GCA_001751225.1. Classification (GTDB taxonomy): domain Bacteria; phylum Desulfobacterota; class Desulfuromonadia; order Desulfuromonadales; family Syntrophotaleaceae; genus Syntrophotalea_A. The sequence continues at coordinate 6,990 of MAXT01000149.1, forward strand.
GGTTGAGCCCAAGACCAAGAGTGACCAGGATAAGATGGGTACCGCCATCGCCAAATTGGTTCAGGAAGATCCCACTCTGCGGGTGCGAACCGATGAGGAGACGGGCCAAACCATCCTGTCCGGTATGGGCGAGCTGCACCTTGAGATTATCATCGACCGCATGAGGCGTGAATTTAAGGTCGATGCAAATATTGGTGCGCCGCAGGTAGCCTACCGTGAGACTATTACCAAAACCGTCGAAGTGCAGGGCAAGTTCGTGCGTCAGTCCGGTGGCCGTGGTCAGTACGGCGATTGCTGGTTGCGTATTGAGCCTCAGGAGGCTGGCGGCGGTTTTGAATTTGTCGATGCGATCAAGGGCGGAGTTATTCCCAAGGAATACATACCCGCTGTAGGTCAGGGCGCTAAAGAGGCCTCTTTGGGTGGCGTGCTGGCTGGATTCGCCATTGAGGATGTCAAGGTTACCTGTTTTGACGGTTCCTATCATGATGTCGACTCCAATGAAATGGCTTTTAAGATTGCCGGTTCCATGGGCTTTAAAGAGGGTGCTCGTAAAGCTGGCCCCGTATTGCTCGAGCCGATCATGGCCGTCGAGGTTGTAGTGCCCGAAGATTACATGGGAGATGTCATGGGGGACCTTAGTAGCCGCCGTGGCAAGGTTTCCGGTATGGATGCTCGCGGTGGCGCTCAGGTCATTACGGCCGATGTGCCTCTGTCTTGTATGTTCGGATATTCTACAGACTTGCGCAGCGCCACTCAGGGTCGTGCCACCTACACCATGGTTTTTGACCACTATGCTCAGGTGCCCAAGGCGATCGGTGAAGAAATCATTGCTAAGGTCCAAGGCTAACGCCTTTCAGGAGGGTGTATCATGGCAAAAGAAAAATTTGAAAGAACAAAGCCCCATGTCAATATCGGCACCATCGGTCACGTCGACCACGGCAAGACCACGCTGACTGCCGCTATTACCAAGGTTATGGCTGCTGGCGGTACGGGCGAGTACAAGGCCTTCGATCAGATCGATAACGCTCCCGAAGAGCGTGAGCGCGGTATCACCATCGCTACTGCTCACGTCGAATATGAGACTGCAAACCGTCACTATGCCCATGTTGACTGCCCCGGCCATGCCGACTACGTCAAGAACATGATCACCGGTGCGGCGCAGATGGACGGCGGCATTCTGGTGGTCTCGGCCGCAGACGGCCCCATGCCCCAGACTCGTGAGCACATCCTGCTTGCCCGTCAGGTCGGTGTTCCTGCCATGGTCGTGTTCCTGAACAAGGCCGACATGGTTGACGACGAAGAGCTGATGGAGTTGGTCGAACTGGAAGTTCGCGAGCTGCTGTCCGCTTACGACTTCCC
>MAXT01000150.1 GCA_001751225.1 Desulfuromonadales bacterium C00003107
ATATCGGATCATGCAACAGGCTTTGTCCCGGGCCATGGCCAGGATTCAGGTAGCGAGCCGAAAAGGTCGCTAAAGGAACCACATATCAGTAGCAATAAAAAAGGCGGCCCTTTGAGGTCGCCTTTTTTATTGCTGAATCCTTGAGCCGAGTATAGGGCCTCTGCTACCATGGAAACCTATGATTCGCAGCATTATTCATCTTGATCTTGATGCCTTCTATGCTTCCGTAGAGCAGCACGATGAACGGCAACTGCGCGGCCTGCCGGTGCTGGTTGGGGGACGCTCCGGGCGTGGTGTGGTCTGTGCCTGTTCCTATGAGGCACGGCGCTACGGTATTCATTCCGCCATGCCCATGGCCAAGGCTCTTCGACTCTGCCCTGCGGCCGTGGTGCGTCCAGTGCGGATGGATCGCTACCGAGATTTTTCCCGGCGCGTGTTTGCCATCTTCGCCCGCTTTACCGATCGCATAGAACCCCTCTCTCTCGACGAAGCTTTTCTTGATGTTAGCGGTTGTGAACGTCTGTTCGGCACACCGGCGCAGATCGCTGCCCAGATCAGGACCGCGGTGCGGCAGGAGACAGGGTTGACCATCAGTGCTGGCGTGGCAATGAACAAGTTTCTGGCCAAGCTGGCCTCTGACCATGAGAAGCCCGATGGCCTCTATGTGGTTCCAGATCCGCCAGAAAGTTTTCTACTGCCTCTGCCCCTTAAGCGGCTCTGGGGGGTCGGACCCGTTACCTGCCTGCGTCTGGAAAAGCTGGGTCTGCGCACCGTTGCTGATTTGCGCCAACTCAGTGAAGTCCGCCTGGAACAGCTTTTCGACAGTGCGGGCCGGCAGCTATACCGACTGGCCCGGGGCGAGGATTCGCGGCCGGTGGTGGTAGGCAGTGCAGCTCATTCCATCGGTCATGAGGATACCTTCGATCATGACCTGCAGGATCCGCTGGAGCTGCACCGGTCGCTGCTCGATCTGGCCGAGCGGGTGGCAACTCGACTGCGGAGCAAAAGTCTGCTGGGCAGCGTGGTTCAGCTCAAGGTTCGCTATGAAGACTTCTCTACGGTTACCCGTCGCCGAACCGTTGAACCGCCCCTTGATTCGGCCCTGGCTATCCTTCAGGTGGCAGAAGACCTTTTGCTTCGTACCGACGCGGGGCAGAGGCCTGTACGGCTGCTAGGTATCAGCCTTAGCCAGTTGCAGGAGGGACATGAGGTTCAGGGGGAGTTGTTTTGGGTAGAACAGAGAAGCAGGTTGTCAGCCCTCGATGGCGCAGTGGATCAATTACGGCTGCGATACGGGGCCAAGGGGGTGCAGAGAGCTAGTTTGATGCCTGAGTCCAGGGACGAATCAACGCCGAAAACGGGGGGCGATGGTGGGGATAGCTCTTAATAGAGACTCCTGGTTGTGAATTTCCAGGGTGGCGGTGGGGCGAAGTTCCTGGCGGTCGAGTAACCTAAACAGTCCGGCGAAATCGGCGCTGCCCTCACCGGCAGCCAGGTGGGCGTCGCGATCGCCATGGTTATCGTGCAGATGCAGATGATGCAGATGCGGTCCGAGGGCCTTGAACCACTCCTCCAGGGTGACCTTGCCAAACAGATGCCAGTGACCGATGTCGAAGCAATGGCCCAGCCAGGGGGAGTCTATTTCGTCCAACAGGGTCTGCAGGGTGTCGGGGTATTCCTCAAAAATATTTTCCAGTGCTAGTCGGCATCGTTGCTCCGCCGCCTGGGCGATGAGCTCAGGCCAGAAGCGCAGACTGGCCTCGATCCAGAGTTCGTCTCGACCGCCGTAGTGCCAGCGGAAAAAACCGGGGTGAAAGACGACTTGGCGGGCGTTAAACAACCCAGCCAGTTGCAGGGTCCGATCGAAGCGGCGGCGGGTGATATCGCGAATCAGCGGGTCGATGGCTCCAGGATTGAGGTCCATGAAGGGGGCGTGGATGGTGACCGTCAGGCCGGCATCGGCCAGCTTTCGGCTCCATTCGCCAAGTTCAGCGAAAGAACGGTCAAGGTCGGGCCATTTAAAGGCGATCTCCGGCTGTAGCCGCTGGTCTATGAGCAGAGGCAGCAGTCTTTCGAGCTGACTGCAGGGGACATGAATATGCAAGCGATCGCTCATGACATCAGCCTCCTGAGGCGACCTTTTCTAGTTTCTGAATGGCAGGAGGTTCGCCGATGGTGATCAACACGTCTTCGGCTTCTATGGTGGTGGTCGATTCCGGATTAAACATCATCTGACCGCTGTTTTTCTTAATGGCGATGATCATGATGCCCCAGTCTCGGCGCATGCCGGAGGACATCAGGGTCTTGTCGATCAGTGTCGAGCCGGGAGCCACACGAATCTCTTCCAGCTGCAATTCCAGGTTCTTGCTGCCAACAGCGATATCAATGAAATCCACCACCGAGGGTCTCAGCACCGCCCAGGCCATACGGTGGGCGCCAATTTTATAGGGCGAGATGACCTTGGTAGCACCGGCGCGAATCAACTTCTTTTCCGTGCCTTCCTCACCACAGCGGGCCAGAATGAAGAGGTCGGGATTGAGGCCGCGGGCGGTGAGGGTAATATAGACGTTGGCCGTTTCCGAAGCGACTGCGGTGATCAACCCCTTTGCCCGCTGTATGCCGGCTGCGATCAGAGCTTCATCATCGGTGGCATCCCCTTGCACAAACAGGGTACCCTCGGCGGCAAGTCTCTCGCAGAGTTCCGGGTCCCGTTCCACGACCACGAAGGGCACCGGCCGAGACCGGAATTCGCTGCTGATCAGGGTGCCGATGCGACCATAGCCGCAGATAATGTAATGACCCTGAAGTTTGTCGATCTGCTTAACCACTTTTTTCCTCCCCAGAATGGCCCGCAGCTGCCCTTCCACCATGAACTGCAGAAGACTGCCGATGGCATAGGCGATGATGCCGGCACCGAAGATAATGAGCAGAAGGGTAAAGGCGCGTCCGTGGTCGGACAGGGGATGCACCTCCCTGAAACCGACCGTGGCCAAGGTGATGACCGTCATGTAGAGGGCGTCAAAAAGACCCCAGCCTTCGATCAAGGCATAACCGACGGTGCCTAAGCCGATGGTGGCGAACAGAATAAACAGGGATAAGCGCAGGCGGCGAACCGGGTTCATGATTTCTCCGGCGATCAAGGATTTTAGGATGATAGCGTTCTGTCCGGCAAAAGGCAAGGGATGAAGAAAGGCTCGGGTGTTAGCGAGAGGGCGGGCTTGACAGGGTGGTGTTGCTCCCTACACTTCAACCATCTGCCACGTAAGGTTCCCTTTGCCTGGTGACCCCGTCACCTGCTAAGATAAATCTTTCTTCCATAGGCACCGTTTCAAACCTCTTAGCCATCCATCTAGGAGCAACTCGCAGCATATGACTACCCAGAACAAGACTCATCTTCAACAACCGGTCACCAGTTTTGCGCAACTGCGGGACTTTCTTGCCGCCGGCGCTCGTCCTCGCGAGCAGTGGGGAGTCGGCGCTGAGATGGAAAAGCTGGTCATCGATGCTGAAACCGGGGAGGCGGCCTCTTACCAGCGCATCGAAGCTCTGCTGGAAGGGCTGGTCGGTTCCCGTGACTGGAAACCGATTCGAGAACAGGGCCGCCTGATTGGCCTGCAGGGGCAGGACTCTTCGGTGACCCTGGAGCCGGGCGGACAACTGGAACTGTCCGGCGCCCTGTGTCCTGATCTCTACTGCTGTCGCAAAGACTTTTGCCGCTATCTCGACGACATTCTGCACGCCGCCCGTCCCCTTGGATTGCTCTTTCTTGGCTTGGGGGTACAGCCCTTTACCTCTCTGCAGAACATCGACTGGCTACCCAAGTCCCGCTACGCTATCATGCGTGCCTATATGGAGCAGACCGGTGATATGGGCCAGAACATGATGAAACAGAGTGCCGGCCTGCAGGTCAATCTCGATTTCGCCGACGAAGCCGATTGCATCGACAAACTGCAGGTCACTCAACTGCTTGCACCCCTGTTTTATGCCCTGTTCGCCAATTCACCTTTGCTTGAGGGGCAACCGAGCGGCTTTCTTTCCACCCGTGGAGAGATCTGGGCCCGTACCGACCCGGACCGGTCCGGCTTGATTCCTGGGTTGTTCGCTGAAGGGGCCGATCTAGGCTGCTACGTCGACTATGCCCTCGATGTACCCATGTATTTTATTGTTCGCCAGGGGCAGTTGATCGATATGACCCGGGAACGTTTCACTTTTCGGCGTTATTGGGCCGAAGGTTTTGCCGGGTTTCGAGCAACTCTCGGCGACTGGGACCAGCACCTGTCGACCCTGTTTCCCGAGGTACGCCTGCGACCACAGATTGAGCTGCGCAGTGCCGACAGCCTGCCCCCTGGACTGACCCTGTCGGTGGCTGCCCTGGCCAAAGGTCTGTTGTACGA
>MAXT01000151.1 GCA_001751225.1 Desulfuromonadales bacterium C00003107
GGAATGTCCCAGCCATTGCCTTGGTGCCTATGTTCTCGACATTGAGGGCCGCGAGGTCATTCCTTTTGGCGCCAGAGTCACCGTGCTGGCCACCGGAGGCGTCGGCAAAGTATTTCTCTATACCACCAATCCCGATGTGGCTACCGGAGACGGCGTGGCTATGGCCTACCGTGCCGGGGCGACCATTGCCGACATGGAATTCATGCAATTCCATCCCACAACACTCTATCATCCCAATGCCAAATCGTTTTTGATCTCCGAAGCGGTTCGAGGTGAAGGTGCCATCCTGCGCCGCCGCGACGGAACCGCTTTCATGGAAGCTTACCATCCATTGAAAGATCTCGCACCGCGGGATGTGGTGGCGAGGGCCATCGACAATGAGCTTAAAGTACATGGCGATGACAGCGTTTTCCTCGATATTACTCATCGCGATGCTGACTATATTCGTAACCGCTTCCCTAATATCTACGAAACCTGCCTTAAATTCGATATCGACATGACCTGCGACCCTATCCCCGTGGTGCCGGCCGCGCACTATCTCTGTGGCGGCGTCAAAGTCGACATCTGGGGAGAGTCGGACTTGCAGAACCTGTTTGCCATCGGCGAAGTCGCCTTTACCGGCCTGCACGGTAGCAACCGGCTAGCCAGCAACAGCCTCCTTGAAGGAGTAGTTTTTGCGGATCGGGTGGCACAACGATCCCTGGAACGCCTAGCAAAAACCGCTGAACCCTACCCGGCTGTACCCCCGTGGGACTATGGCCAGGCCACCGATAGTGACGAAGAGGTGGTCGTGGCTCACAATTGGGACGAAATTCGTCGCTGTATGTGGAACTATGTCGGCATCGTTCGCTCCGATCGCCGTTTGGCCCGAGCATTACGACGCATGCAGATGATTCAGGAAGAGATTGCTGAATATTACTGGGATTTTTATCCAACGTCTGACCTCATTGAATTGCGCAACATCACGACAGTAGCCAAACTGATTGTTCGCTGTGCCATGCAGCGCAAGGAAAGTCGCGGACTGCATTTCAACATCGATCATCCAGGAACGGACGACCTCAACTGGAAGCGGGATACAACCATTCGTATCACCTTTTAACAGGCTATTAGCTGGAGAGTATTTTGGATATCGATAGTATACGGACGCAGATCGATCAACTGGACGATCAACTACTCGAATTATTCAACCGGCGAGCGGCCCTCGCCTTGAGCATCGGCGAAATAAAAAAAGTGCAGCAGCTGGCCGTATATGACCCCAACCGGGAAAAACGCATCTTTAGCCGCATGCAACAAGCCAACCTAGGCCCTTTAGACAACAGTGCCATTGTCCGTCTATTTGAACGAGTAATCGACGAATCAAGAAGCCTTGAGCGCATCTTGACGAAAGGAAAGTAAGGCCATGCTGGTGGTAATGAAAAAATCGGCTTCGGACGAAGACCTGCAACAGCTGAAACAGCATCTGATTGATCTGAACTTCGACTTTCATCAATCAACCGGAATCAACCGCATCATACTCGGCATCATTGGCGAAACCAGTCACTTCGATGTCGCCAGACTGCGGACCTTGCCCGGGGTCTTGGAAGTGTTCAAAATCCCCGATGAGTAGTAGGGGTTTTCAATAAAAAAAGGAGGCTTGCCGTAGGCAGCCTCCTTTTTTATTTTGCTGTATCGGTCGAATCAGTTCCCGTCGCCGACCACTTCACTTTTGGTGAAAATGGACCGCAGGGTAATACCTTGTGTTTCAACCGCTTCCCGACCACCTTCTTCGCGATCGACCAGGGTGATGATGCCCACCACCTCCAGGCCTTCTTCCCGCGCCCGGTCAACGGCTTTTAGAGCCGAACCACCGGTGGTCAATACGTCTTCAACAATTATCACCCGCGCGCCAGGGACGAGGTTCTTTCGACCCTCGAGCCACTGACCGGTACCGTGCCCTTTGGGCTCCTTGCGGATAATAAAAGCGGGGATGGGATCACCGACCAGGGAGCTGGTCATGGACAGGGCGGTGGCGATGGGATCGGCGCCCATAGTCAGCCCCCCCACCCCATCGATAGGCCCAGGGAAGTGCTTCAGTTCATCGAAAAAGGCCTTGCCCACAAGAACCGCACCCCGAGGGTGCAGAGTGGTCTGCTTGCCGTCAAAATAAAAGGTGCTTTTGCGCCCCGAAGCCAGGGTGACTTCCCGTTCCTCATAAGACACCTGACATACGATTTTTTTGAGTTCATCACGGTCGTTTGCCAAACTCTTCCTCCACTAGCTAAAAGGTAACCGGACATGCCCTCCGTTGTTCCCGGCAGGCCATCACTGCTACGTCATTGGGCCATCGTCGGCCCGGTGGTATTTCTCTAAAAAAGTCCCAATTGATCGTCATCGGTAAGTCGCGGAAACTTGACCGGGTAATCCCCATTGAAACAAGCATCACAGAAATTACCGCAGGTGCCATCTTCGACCCCGACCACTCGGCGCATGCCGTCGATGGACAAATAGCCGAGAGTGTCGGCCGTAATATATTTACAGATCTCATCAATGGAGTGAGACGAAGCGATCAACTCCTTGCGTGTTGGCGTATCGATGCCGTAATAACAGGGATAACTCGTCGGCGGTGCTGAAACCCTCATATGGACTTCCTTGGCGCCGGCATTGCGGATCATCTTGATAATCTTCCGCGAAGTTGTGCCCCGCACCACCGAATCATCAACCACCACCACCCGCTTACCTGCAAACACATCGCGGATAGCATTGAGTTTGATCTTGACGCCAAAGTGACGAATCGATTGCTGCGGCTCAATAAAGGTACGCCCGATATAGTGGTTACGGATCAGGCCCATCTGGAACGGTATTCCCGACTCTTCGGCATAACCGATGGCCGCTGGCACGCCGGAGTCGGGTACCGGAATCACAATATCGGCCTCAACAGCGTGTTCACGGGCCAGTTTCCTGCCAAAATCCTTGCGCTTTTCATAGACCTGCTGGCTAAAAACGGTGCTGTCGGGGCGGGCAAAGTAGATCAACTCAAAGACACACTGAGATATCTTTTGTTCTTCAAAGGGATGCATGGAGGTCATGCCGTCTTTGTCGAAAACAATCATCTCCCCCGGTTCGACTTCACGAATATACTCAGCTTCGATCAAATCAAGAGCGCAGGTCTCTGATGCCACCACATAGGCGCCGTCGACCTTGCCAAGGACCAATGGCCGAAAACCGCTTGGGTCACGCACCGCGACCATCCGCGTTTCAGTCAGAAAAACCAGGCTGTAAGCACCTCGTACGGCCCGCAAAGCCTCCGCCATGCGGTCGGCCAGGGCATCGGCCTGAGAGCGGGCCAACAGATGAACAATGACCTCTGTATCGGCCGTGGTGGAAAAAATTGATCCACTCTTCTCCAGCTCAAAGCGCACCTCTTGAGCATTGACCAAGTTGCCGTTATGGGCTACGGCAATGCTACCGCGGGAATAGTTAACCGTGATGGGTTGGCAGTTTTTCAGGCTGTCCCCCCCCGCCGTCGAATACCGAACGTGGCCGATAGCCGCCTGGCCGGGAAGGCGATTGAAGATCTTATTGTCTTTGAAAACATCAGCAACCAGTCCTCCACCAACATGGGTGCGGATGCTTGAACCGTCAGCAGCGGAGATACCACAACCTTCCTGACCGCGATGCTGCAGGGCGTAGAGCCCCAGGTAATTCATATTGGCGGCCTCCGGATGACCGAATATACCGAAGACACCACATTCATCTTTGAATTTATCGAACATATAACCACTTCCCGGCATGCAACATGCCTGCTGAACCTGAGGACGCTTTGGTACGGATGGTTACCGCCCGGCAGCGCCTATTTAAAGACGACTCCAGCGATCAGAGCCACCGCTACAGCAACTCCTCACGGATGAACTTGACTGCGTTCTGATAGAGCCACAGCCCCATACCCTCTTCCGGCAGGTCGTCCTCTCGCGTCCAGCGCGGATGCTGAGTGCGATGCACATAGGCCTCGGGGTGGGGCATCAGACCGAACAGGCGGCCGGTTTCGTCGCATAATCCAGCGATGGCGGCCAGAGAACCATTGGGGTTGGCGGGGTACTCCATGGTCGGAGAGAAATCTTTGGTGCTGTACTTGAGAACCGAGAGATGTCGAGATTCGAGATCGGCCAGGACCTGTTCCGATTCAGCGACCAGTTTCCCTTCACCATGACGAACGGGCAGGTAAATACCATCCAGACCGCGAGTAAAGACACAGGGCGACTCGGCGTCGGCCTTGAGATACACCCAGCGGTCTTCGAAACGACCGTTGTCGTTGAAGGTCAATGTAGCAGACTGGCGCAACTCACCGTCCAGAGCGGGCAACAAGCCCATCTTGACCATTAGCTGAAAGCCGTTGCAAACTCCCATGACAAGCTTACCGTCAGCAATGAATTGCCGTAAATGATCGCTGAGATGCTCGCCACTACCGGCAACCGGTGCATGCAGCAGGCGATTGGCACCGGCCTTGGCCGAGCCGAGATCGTCGCCGTCGAGAAAACCGCCGGCCAGATTAAGAAAGTGGTAGTCAGCCAGGCGCACCCGCCCAGAAAGGAGCTCAGAGATATGGACGATATCGACCACTTCGGCGCCGGCCAACCGAATGGCGTGGGCCGTCTCGCGCTCACAGTTGGTACCGTTGCCAGCAATAACGATGGCTTTTACTTGCTTAGACATCCCTTACATCTCCCTTAACGGCGATTGCCACGCCTCTTTGAGATCATCGATAGTGGAGCGAACCAACACCTCTCCCTGCAGGCC
>MAXT01000152.1 GCA_001751225.1 Desulfuromonadales bacterium C00003107
GTCAGCAAGGGCCAGTTCTGACAAGGTGCCGAGTTGTGCGGCCAGCAGCTTGGCGAGGTGTTCGCCGACGTTACGAATGCCGAGGGCAAACAGGAAGCGCGCCAGGGGTCGTTCCTTGCTGGCAGCGATAGCGGCCAACAGCTTGTCCGTCGATTTTTCGCCCATCCGTTCGCAAACCAGCAACTCTTCTCTGCTCAGGCGGTAGAGACCGGCAAAGTCTTGGATCAGGCCGCGTTCCAATAGTTGGTCGATGGTTCGTTGACCGAGGCCGTCGATATCCATGGCTCGTCGGGCAACAAAGTGTTTGAGGGATTCCCGCAAGCGAGCCGGACAGGAACTGTTCTGGCAACGGGGCACGACCTCGCCTTCAAGGCGGCTGACCGGTCCGCTGCACACGGGACAACTGACCGGCAGGGGCAGCGTCCGTTCATCGCCGCTGCGTTTGTCGGTCAGCACCCGCACCACGTCGGGAATGACGTCGCCGGCTCGCTCCACCACCACCTGGTCTCCGATGCGCACCTCGAGGCGGGCGATTTCGTCCCAATTGTGCAGGCTGGCGCGGGATACGATCACCCCGCTGACCTCCACCGGTCGCAACTGGGCCACCGGGGTGATGGCGCCGGTGCGGCCGACTTGCAGCACGATATCGTCGATAGTGGTGATTGCCTGACGCGGAGGAAATTTGTAGGCGATGGCCCAGCGTGGCGTACGGGTCTTTTCGCCCAGTTCCCGTTGTAGGGTCAGGCTGTTGACCTTGACCACCATACCGTCGATTTCGTAGGGCAACAGGTCCCGTCTTTTCAGCAGGTCGGCATATATCACGAGTACCTGGTCGATACCCTCGACCGGCTTAGTTTCTTCAGCATTGACTCGCAGACCCCATTGGCGCAGTTGCTCCAGCAGCTCAGAGTGGCTGTCTGGCAACGGCCCTTCAAGCAGGCCGATACCGTAGCAGAAGATCTGCAGCGGACGGCGGGCGGTGATTTCCGAATCGAGCTGACGCAGGCTTCCGGCGGAGGCGTTTCGAGGATTGGCGAAATTGGCCAGACCCTCCTCTTGCCGCTCTTCATTGAGAGTCTGAAAGGCCGCCAACTCCATGTAAACTTCGCCTCGTACTTCCAGCAGGGGGGGGGCATCCTCAGCCAGAAGCAGGGGGATTGAGGCGATGGTGCGCAGGTTTTCGGTGATTCCCTCGCCGCTGCTGCCGTCCCCGCGGGTGGCACCGACCTCCAGTCGGCCATCGCGATAGACCAGCTCAACCGCGACGCCGTCCATTTTTAGTTCGCAGACGTATTCGATAGTTTCTTCAGTGGCTAGAAAGCGTTTGATGCGTTCATCGAAATCGCGCATGTCCTGGTCGTTGAAGGCGTTCTCCAAAGACAGCATCGGCAGGCTATGGCGCACCGACGTGAATTTATCCAGGGGCGGAGCGCCGACCCGCCGGGTCGGGGAAGACGGGGTGTTCAACTCGGGAAAGGCCGCTTCGAGCTGCAGCAGTTCACGAAATAGTCGGTCGTATTCGGCATCGCCGATTTCCGGCCGATCATGAATATGATACAGGGTGTTGTGGCGGTGAAGTTCCGCACTGAGTTGCCGATGTCGTTCCGCCGCTTGAGCCTGATCCATGAGTCGTCCTTGAGGAAAGAGAGCCGTTTGTTTCTTCGCCTTATAGCATAAGCCAGGATTCCTTTAAAGTGGCAAGGATTTGTGATGCCTGCCGGTTTAGCGGATTTTCCAGTGCCAGGTTGAATCTGCTTCCCTTAGGCAATCAGGCGCGGCACTGGCGACAGTAAACATTGTCTTGCCGGCTTCCATCAAGTAAACTCCCGTTAAACTGTAATGAAAATATCCTAGAGGAGTTCCGGTTGTTCGACGATCCGTATTTTTATCTGATGATTTTGGCACTGCTGGTTGCTCTCTCCGCCTTTTTTTCCGGCTCGGAAACGGCCCTGCTGACCCTCGATTCCTTGCGCGTTCAATACCATGTGGCCAAGGGGCGGCCCGGTGCTCGGCTGCTGGAGTCGATACGCAAGCATCCCGACCGGCTGCTCGGTGCCATTCTGGTCGGCAACAATCTGGTCAATATCGCCGCTTCGGTCTTCGCCACGGCTTTCTTCGTGCGATTTTATGGTGAACACGGCGAGTTGCTGACCATTCTCATTCTGACTCCGGTGATCCTGATATTTGCCGAGGTCTGTCCCAAGACTTTCGCTGCCCGCAACCCCGAACGGGTTTCTTTTTGGGTGGTGCGGCCGATCAAGCTGACCATGGTGCTGCTGGGGCCGGTGGTCTGGCTGGTGACTGGCATGGCCAGATTGATGAATCGCTTCAGTCGCAGCGAGACCGATGGGGAGACCATCTCCGAGGATCAGATTCGTACCATGATTAGCGTCGGCGAGGAGGCCGGGGTGGTCGGTCAGGAGAAACGGCGCATGTTGCACGGTGTTTTCGAACTGTCTCAGATTCGAGTCCGCGATATCATGATCCCCCGCACCGAGGTGGTCGGTATGGAGGTCGCTACCCCCTTTGCCGAGGTTTTGCAGATTGCTCAGCAGGCCAGTCATTCGCGGCTTCTGGTCTACGAGCAGAACCTGGATCAGGTGGTGGGGGTCATTCATAGTAAGGATATTCTCAACTATGTTCATCAGCCTGGGGAGTTTTCTCTACGCGAGCAGGCCCGGGCGCCTTACTTTGTTCCTGAATCGCAGCGCATCAGTGGTCTGTTGCAGGCCATGCGACAGCAGCGCATGCACTTGGCGGTGGTGGTCGATGAATACGGCGGTGTCGAGGGCATCGTTACCCTGGAGGATATTGTCGAAGAGATCGTCGGCGACATTCAGGATGAATACGATGCCGACGAGGTTCTGTTCCGCGAGCTCGGGCCCGACCGTTTTCTGATCGGCGGCAGCGCCGCTCTACGGGACGTCAACCAGAAATTTGATCTACAACTTTCCGCGGAACATGCCACGACTCTCGCCGGCTTCCTGCTACATTGCCTTGGCACCATCCCCGCCCGTGGGGAGAGTTGCGAGGCGCAGGGTGCAGTTTTTATCGTGCGCAGGGTGGTCGATAAGCGTATTGAGACCATTGAGCTAAAGCTGCCGGTCAAGCCACCGGTAGAAGATGCGTAACTCGGGTTTGTCAGCATAAAAGGTTGGAATTAATCAGCTCTTTTAGTTGGTGTTTGTCCCCTGCTCAATGTGACCGATTTAGTCCCTTATTTTTGCTTTTCAAGAGCGTCCTTCAGTCGAAGGGCGCTCTTGTCGTTCGAGTGAGCTAAGTTCTTAAAAGATCATAAAAATCCGCTTGACAGCTGTGGGGCGTCTCGTTATAGTTTTGGCCAATAAGTGGGTAAAAGTGTCAAACTAGACCAAGCTAGGGTGGGGATGACTTTTCAAGGGGTACATAATAACGCCATCGATGCCAAGGGCAGGGCGAGCATTCCGGCCAAGTTTCGCGAGGTGCTGGCCGATGCCTATGGCGATGAGCAGTTGGTGGTTACCCAGCAGAAGGGTGGGCTGGTGGCCTATCCCGTGCCCGAATGGCAGCGAATCGTCGACAATGTGCAGAAGATGGATCCCGGTCCTATGCGCGAAGCCATCAACCTTTCTCTGCTCACTCCCGCCAGCCCCTGTTCCTTCGATAAACAGGGCCGAATCCAGATCAGTAAGTCGTTGCGTGAGTATGCTGGACTGGAAGAGGTACGGGAGGTCGTGGTGGTTGGCTCCTTCAATAAAATTCAACTGTGGAACCGAGTTAAGCACGAAGAGATAATGCGGACGGCCGAAGCGCTGGTCAACGAAGATCCTCAGACTCTTTACGATCTGGGATTTTAAATGGTGACCGGGCCCGCATTCCAACATTTATCGGTAATGCCAGACGAAGTGTTGGCCTGTTTGCAACCGCAGCCGGGCGAAACCTTTGTTGATGGCACTCTTGGCGGCGGTGGACATTCCCGCCTGATTCTCGAAACCACAGCCCCCGACGGTCGTCTGATCGGACTCGACCGTGATCAAGACGCACTACAGGCCGCATCCCGGATTCTCGACCCTTACGGTGACCGAGTGATTCTGCGTCACGGTAATTTCAGTGAGGTCGACCAGATCCTTGAAGAACTCGGTATCGAGGCCATCGATGGAATGCTGCTCGATCTCGGTGTTTCATCCTTTCAGCTCGATGCCGGTCACCGGGGATTTTCCTTTCAGGTCGATGCGCCCCTCGATATGCGCATGGACCGCAGCGGAGGCCTGACTGCCGCGGACATTCTGCAAACGTACTCCGCTGAGGAACTGGCGCGGATCTTTTTTGAATATGGCGAAGAGCGGTACTCGCGGCGCATTGCCCGGCGGATAGTCGAAAGACGGCTTGAGACGCCTCTGACAACGACCGCTCAGCTTGCTGAGCTGGTTAAGTACAGCGTGCCCAAGGGTCGTGTTCCTGCCCGGATTCATCCGGCCACCCGAGTCTTTCAGGCGCTGCGTATTGAGGTAAACGGTGAACTGGAGCATGTGGCGCAGGGCCTGGAAAAGGCCATCAACTGCCTGCGACCCGGCGGGCGTCTGGCGGTGATCAGCTTTCACTCCCTCGAAGACCGCCTGGTCAAACGTTTTTTTCGTAGCGAGTCACAAAGCTGCATCTGCCCACCCAAGCTGCCCATGTGTATATGTAATCACCAACCCAGGGTCAAGGTGCTGACTCGCAAGGGGCTGCGGGCCAGTGAAGAAGAGGTGGCCAACAATCCACGATCCCGCAGTGCGGTGTTGCGGGCCGTGCGTCGCTGCTAAGACTGATTATGTAAGGCCGAAGAAAAGTCATTTTCTCAAGCCGGTTCTGAGAAGGCCACCCAAGGCCTTATTCAGTAATGTAAAGACACAGGAGGGATGCCATGGCGCATACCATCGTTCGGCCGGTTCCCAAGGTTAACTTGATTCCGCTGCAGCCACCGAGGCTGTTGCGGGTTTTTGTGTTTTTGGCCATTCTGCTCACAGTTTCTCTGTTCTTTGTCTGGTCTCGCCTGCAGTTGGTCAATTTGCAATACGATATCTCTAAGGAAGAATCGCGGCTGCGTGAGGCAAATCGTCAAGTGCGTGGCCTGCGTCTTGAAGCCGCCAGTCTGCGTCACCCTGGGCGGATCGAGGATGTGGCTAAAAAGCAACTCGCTCTGCGTAATCCGACCCCTCAACAGGTGGTGTACATCAAACGATGAAGTGTTCGAAGCGCTGGCATAACTGGCGAATCAAGCTGATCGGGGTTGGGTTTGTCCTGGCTTTCGGTCTGATCGGTTACCGGGCTCTGAGCTTGCAGGTGCTCGATCACGAACTGTTTCAAAAGCGCGCCCAGCGTCAGTATCAGCGAATCATTCAACTGCCTCGTCAGCGAGGCACCATCTATGATCGTAATGGGCAGGAACTGGCTATAAGTACGACGGTCGACTCGATTTATGTAGAACCCCACAGGATAGAGGATGTGCCTGGAACCGCCAAAGCACTGGCACGAGTATTATCTCTATCGCAAAACCGAATGCTTGCCAAACTAAACAAAGAGCGGCGCTTTCTATGGATCAAGCGACAGGTGTCGCCCCGGGAAAGTGAAAGTCTGCGAGCTCTAAAGCTCAAGGGGGTCGGTTTTATCAAGGAGCATCGCCGCTTCTATCCCAATTCGCAGCTCGGTGCCCAGATTATCGGATTTACCGGGCTCGATCCCACAGGGCTTGAAGGGCTGGAGCTGCAGTATGATTCCCAGATGCTCGGTGAACGGGGATTTCTGGTCATCGAAAAGGATGGCAAGGGCAAAAGTCTCGGTTTCGGTGATCAGGATGCCTCGGTACAGGGGGGTAAGCCGGGACATAGCCTGAGGTTGACTCTTGATAAAAATTTACAGTACATCGCCGAAAAGGAATTGGCCGTCGGGGTGCGTAAGGCACAGGCCAAGTCTGGCACAGTGGTAGTTCTCGACCCGGAAACGGGTCAGGTGTTGGCCATGGCCAGCTATCCGGACTACAACCCCAATTCTTATCGCAGCAGCCGACCCAGTCAGTGGCGCAATCGAGCGATCTGCGACGCATTTGAACCAGGCTCGACCCTTAAACCGTTTTTGGTGGCGGCGGCTCTTAACGAAGGCGTGGTCAGCCCGAAGCAGAGCATCGACTGTGAAAACGGGCTCTATCGGATAGGGGGCCGGAAAGTCCGTGATACCCATCGCTACGGGCGGTTGACGGTTGAAGACATTATCAAGCTCAGTTCCAATATAGGTTCCGCCAAAATTGGTAAAAAGCTGGAACGGGATCGTTATTACCGCTACCTGCGGGATTTCGGTTTTGGAGTCCGGTCCGGAATAGACTTTCCCGGTGAATCAAAAGGTTTGCTGCGTCCCTCTGAAAAATGGTTTGAGGCGGACCTGGCGAATATCTCCTTTGGTCAGGGAATTTCGGTAACCGCTCTGCAACTCGCTCGGGCCACGGCAGTCATCGCCAACGGTGGTTTACTCATGGAAGCAGATCTGGTGGAACAGGTTGTCGACAACCAGGGTGCTATCGTGGAAAAGCATAAGCCGCGTACGGTACATCGGGTGTTGCCAGAAGCCGTAGCTCACCAGGTACGGGATATGATGGTGAGGGTGGTGTCCGATGATGGCACCGGTCCTCTGGCGCAGGTTCCAGGTTTTACCGTTGCCGGCAAAACCGGGACCGCGCAGAAGGTCGATCCGGTTACCGGTGGCTATTCGGTAGACAAACGGGTCTCTTCCTTCGTCGGATTTTTGCCGGCGGCGGCCCCCCGGTTGGTGATCCTGGTGGTGGTCGACGAACCGGAAGGTCAGACCTACGGCGGACTGGTAGCGGCGCCGGTGTTCTCGCGCATCGCAGAGCAGTCGTTGCGCTACCTGGGGGTGTCTCCCACGGAAGCACCTCGGCAAATGGTTCTGCCCGAGTTCGTTTTTGATGATCCCGTACCCGCGGCTCTGCCGCCCTTGGTTGGAACACGCCAGGATGGGACCTTGCCGACCATGCCCGATTGCGTCGGCATGAGTGGTCGCCAGGTGTTGCAGACCATGGAACGGGTGGGGCTCAATATTAAACTCAAGGGTAGCGGTCGGGTCGTAGAGCAGCATCCTACAGCCCACAGGGCAATTCAATACGGCAGCGAAGTGTGGGTCAGGCTGGCACCGCCGGCCTAACGAACTCTTTCGATTTTTCTTGGCGGGGACATGAAAACAGCTCATTCCATGAAAATCTCCAGCCTGGTTCAAAAGCTGACTCCACGGGCTGTGGTCGGTCCTTCCAACGTCGAAATTTATGCCCTTCATTACGATTCTCGTCAGGTTTTGCCCGGTTCTGCCTTTTTTGCCTTGCGCGGCGCTGCGGTCGATGGCCATCGGTTTATTGACGATGCGCTACGGCGTGGCGCTCAGGTGATTGTTCATGATGTAGAAAGGCCATTGCCACCGCAGGTGACGGGAATTCTCGTCGACGATGCCCGCCAAGCACTGGCTTTGGCCTCCTCTTGCTATTACGACGATCCTACCGCCGATATGTTGGTGATTGGCATTACCGGTACTAATGGCAAGACGACCGTCAGCTATCTCCTTGAAGCCCTGCTCAGTAGTGCCGGTCGGCGGCCAGCGGTGATCGGGACGGTCAATTATCGTTTCGAAGGTCAACAGTTGGAATCGACCCACACCACCCCTGAATCGGTGGACTTGTTGGCCTTGGCGGCCCGTTTTCGTGCTGCCGGCGCCGACACTCTGATTCTGGAGGTGTCATCCCATGCTCTTGAACAACGGCGGATCGATGGTGTCGCCTTCGATTTGGGAATCTTTACCAACCTGACACCGGAGCATCTCGATTATCACGGCGATCTGGAAAGTTACTTTCAGGCCAAATGTAGGCTCTTCACTGGTCTCGGCTCGCGGGGACCGCGCCAGTCGGTAGTCGATGTAGACGATCTCTACGGTAAGCGCTTGGCGAGCCAATGTCAGGGGTTGTGGAGCTGTGGCCTGAACGAAGAGGCCTCCGTGCATCCTGCGACCAGCCATCTCTCCCTGGCCGGGATTGAAGCCTCTATCGTCAGCCCGGCCGGAGAGTTTAAGTTGCAGTCGACGTTACGGGGTGAGTTCAACCTCAGTAACTTGCTCTGCGCTGCTGCAGCCGGCCTGGCCCTGGGCTTAGAACCGGCTATGGTGGCTGCCGGCCTGGCTGCCGCTCCGGCGGTGCCTGGCCGCCTCGAGCCGGTGGAGAATGGACTCGGCTCTCTGATTCTGGTCGACTACGCACATACCGCTGATGCCCTGGACAAGGCCCTGCAAGCGGTCATCGCACTTAAGCCCCAGCGCATCATTGCCCTGTTCGGCTGCGGTGGAGATCGAGACCGCAGCAAAAGGCCGATGATGGGGGAGGTAGCAGCGCAGCGTTCGGATCTGGTAGTAGTGACTTCCGACAATCCCCGTTCCGAGAATCCCGGGTCCATCATCAATGATATTAGGCCGGGACTTGAAAAGGTGTTCAAACGCCAATGGTCGCTACAGCAGGCGGTCGAGGAAGGCCGCGGAGGTTACGTGGTGATCGAAGACCGGCATGCGGCTATCGATTTTGCTGTTAGCCAGCTCACCAGAGGAGATTTGTTGCTGGTGGCTGGCAAGGGGCACGAGGATTATCAGCTGATCGGCGACCAGCGGTTGCATTTTGACGACCGCGAAGAGTTGCGCCGAGCGCTTCAGCATCGGGAGGGCCGCCATGAAGCTTGATTTTCAAAGTGTCGTACAGATTACCGCCGGCAGCTTGACGCCGAGCAAGGCCCAGGGCAGCATCAGCGGTATTTCCACCGATAGCCGCAGCACTCAGCCAGGTGATCTGTTCATACCGTTGCGGGGGCCCAATTTCGATGGCCACGACTTTCTCTTGCAGGCGGCTCGTAACGGAGCGGTGGCTTGTCTCAGCGAAGAGGTTATCTCCGGGTTTCCGGTGCCGATCATACGGGTAAAGGATGCCTTGCAGGCTCTCGGTGATCTGGCTGGCGCCCGTCGTCAGGCCTTTACCGGGCCGGTGGTGGCAGTGACCGGCTCCGCTGGTAAAACCACCACCAAGGAGATGCTCGGAGCCATACTCGGTCTGACCGGGCCGGGATTGATTACTCCCGGTAACTTCAATAACTTGGTGGGTTTGCCTCAGACCCTCTTCACCCTGGGCGAAGAACACCGCTGGGCGGTGCTGGAGATGGGCATGAGCGCTCTTGGCGAGATTGCTCGCCTGGCGGAAATCGCCCAACCGCATATCGGTGTGATTACCAATATTGGTGCGGCTCACCTCGAAACACTGCGCGGCTTGGACGGAGTGGCTCGGGCCAAGGGAGAGCTCTTTGCGGCCCTGCCGCCAGAGGGCACGGCGGTGATCAATGCCGATGATAGCAGGGTTTTAGCCCTCCCGGTAGCCAACGGGGCGCAGCGGTTGCTGTTCGGTTGCAGCGAGCAGGCGACGGTTCGGGCCGAACAAATCGACCAGTGGGAAGGTGGCGTGAGCTTTCAGTTGCATCTGCCTGATGGCAACTACCGAGTCAAATTGCATGCCTGGGGGCGCTACAACGTGCATAATGCTCTGGCGGCGGCTGCGGCAGCTCATGCCCTGTTGGTCCCCGGCCCGGTTATTGTTCACGGTCTAGAACTATTTCGGCCCTGTGCCGGTCGCATGGAGGCCACGACCTTGGCCGATGGTGTGCTGCTGCTTGAAGATTGCTACAATGCCAATCCCCAGGCGGTAAAGGCCGCTCTGGAAACCTTGGCTGAATTACCGGGGCAGGGGCGCAATGTCGCCGTCTTGGGCGATATGCTGGAGCTTGGTGAGGCAGCAGCCCAATTGCATCGGGAAGTGGGGCAGGTGGCTGCCGGCTGTGTCGATGAACTGCTGCTGTTGGGCGATTTTGCGTCGGAGACCGCCGCGGCCGCCCGTCACGCCGGTTTGAACAAGAAACA
Organism: Desulfuromonadales bacterium C00003107; assembly: GCA_001751225.1. GTDB lineage: Bacteria > Desulfobacterota > Desulfuromonadia > Desulfuromonadales > Syntrophotaleaceae > Syntrophotalea_A. The sequence continues at coordinate 9,961 of MAXT01000152.1, forward strand.
GGTAACCATCGCCACCGATCATCAGGATCTGGTCGGACGGCTGCTGCAGATCGTACAACCGGGAGACCGGGTGCTGATCAAAGGATCGCGGGGCATGGCCATGGAAAAAATCTGTGCTGCTCTTAAGGCCGGCCATCCGCAGCAGGCCGTAGGACACTGAGAAGAACCTCTGGTATGAACTACCCGCCAGCAGGCGGTGTTTGAATTGAAATTGGGAGACACGGTCGAATGCTGTATCATCTGCTCTATCCTTTGCATAACGAATATTCCGTATTTTATATCTTTCGTTATATAACTTTTCGCACCATCTATGCGACCATCACCGCTCTGGTGATCTCCTTTATCCTCGGCCCCTGGCTCATCGATAAGTTGCAGAAGCTGCAGATCGGCCAGACCATTCGCAAGGTTGGTCCCGAATCCCATTTCAAGAAGGAAGGGACGCCGACCATGGGCGGCACCCTGATTCTGCTGGCCATCGTTCTACCGACCCTGTTATGGACCGACCTGAGCAATGTCTACGTCTGGGTCACCCTGCTGGTCACCATCGGCTTCGGGGTGGTCGGCTTTCTCGATGACTACCGCAAGGTCAAGAGCAAGAGCAGTGATGGTCTCTCGGCTCGAGAGAAGATGCTCTCTCTGACGATGATAGCGACTACGGCCGGCATCATTCTGTATCTCTATCCACCCTTTCAGACGACCTTGGCGATTCCCTTTTTCAAGGGCCTGCTGCCGGATCTGGGAATTTTTTACATCCCCTTTGCTGTGTTGGTCATCGTCGGCGCCAGTAACGCCGTCAACCTGACGGACGGTCTTGACGGTCTGGCCATCGGGCCGACCATCATCGCATCCGGCACCTACCTGTTGTTTGCCTACCTGGCCGGTAACGCCCGCTTGTCGAGCTATTTGCAGATCAGTTCGGTGCAGGGTGCCGGCGAATTGGCCGTGTTGTGTGGAGCCATGGTCGGCGCCGGTCTCGGTTTTCTCTGGTTCAATACCTACCCGGCACAGGTCTTTATGGGTGATGTCGGCAGCCTGTCTCTCGGCGGGGCGCTGGGTACCATCGCCGTGATCACCAAGCAAGAGATCGTGCTGGTTATCGTCGGCGGCATATTCGTCGTTGAAGCCCTGTCGGTGATTTTTCAAGTTACTTCCTTTCGGCTCTGCGGCCGGCGCATCTTTCGCATGGCCCCCCTGCATCATCATTTTGAGCTGAAGGGCTGGGCGGAGCCGAAGATTATTGTTAGATTTTGGATTATCAGCATCATCCTGGCCCTGGTCGCCTTGTCGACCCTGAAGCTGAGATAGTTCCATTTGGGAAAACGGATCGAATTGAATTAAGGTTTTGGCGTTTGTAACGAGGTAGCATGGCAACATACGACGGACAACAGGTAGTGGTGGTAGGGGCTGGCCGGACCGGGCTGGCGCTGACGGCGTTCTTTTTAGGCCGTGGCGCACGCGTGGTTCTGTCCGATAGCCGCAGTGCCGCCGATCGTCCGGAGTTGACCGCGTTAGCGAATCAGGGGGTAACTCTGGATTGCGGTGGCCACAGCCAGGAACTGTTTGTCGGTGCAGACTTGATTGCCATCAGCCCCGGTGTGCCCATGACTCTACCGGCCATTGTTGCTGCTAAAAAGCAGGGAGTGCCGGTGCTGGGCGAAATCGAGATTGCCTACCGCGAGCTGGCCGCGCCTCTGGTGGCCATTACCGGAACCAACGGCAAGTCGACCACTACCTGCC
>MAXT01000153.1:0-4171 GCA_001751225.1 Desulfuromonadales bacterium C00003107
CCTGAGCAAAAGGCACGTCCTTCACTGGTCACCAGAACGACTCTGATTTCCGGGCCCTCATTCATCTCGCCGCCGCAGACAACATGTCTGCTGGCCAATCGCGCCTCATGGCGTTCAGGATCTTCGGACAATTCAAGCTGCTTTTGCTATCGGACCGTTCTTTTCGATCACTATTCTCGACATAATGTCCCGCCTTCTGAAAAGCCGATGATATTTATCTGCTCTTAAAACACCATGTTCACTTCCAATAGTTTGGATATGATCCGACTAATCACATAGTTTACCCATTCGCAATGGCAGCCGAGAGGAACCTTGTTGATTTGTCGACTAAACCCAGGTTGGTTTACTGGCTACCCACGCCCCCTTCTACAACATAATCGCCCCTCAATGCCACGTCGTGAAAAAGCAGCGCAACAATGGCCGGTATGCCATGGTCCTAAATTTACCCTCAAAAATGGACTTATAGGCTGTTTTTTACCCGATAATTGAAACAAGTTTCTTCAAATTCAATGGGTAGCTTGGTCCGACCCCGGATGCCGGATGTTCCCAAGCATTCTCCTTCTAATAAATACATTGACATTAAGTTTCCCTTCTGAGAACCTGCCAACCTAAAAAGTCTACTTCGTCTTTTTAATTGAGAAATCTAGGCGGGGTAAGGAAGGCGGATGATGAAATCCCGTTTGGCATACTCGGCATCAAGAAAAGAGAGCCTGGCGAAGAGAAATGTCTGGCCCTCTGGCTAGCGACGTCCCTTTCACCTTATAACCATGGTCCCTTCAGCTCCCCAAAAGCTTCTGTCATGACTTTTCTGCCCACTTTTCAAATGAATTTAATTTTTCAAGGAGAGACAATGTCTATGTTCACTCATCCAGTCAATCTAATCGCAGCGATCTGCTGCTTGGTCTTTATTTCGTTTTCCCCGGCAGAAGCACGAGTCAGCGCATCCATTGGAACCGGTTATCTAGCCGGAGACACCCAATATCAGATCGGCGGCTCGGTGATCAATGCGGCCGGCGTTACTGAGTATCATTTCCCGATCAGTGAATTGAAATTCCCCCTCGACGCAGTTATGGTCAAAGGGACGGTTACTGTCGATTTTGCCAAACGTTGGACATTGATGGCCAGTGCCTCCACCAACATCACCGATGACACCGGGAAGATGGAAGATTCGGACTGGGGCATTTGGGATTGGAGCAGTCCCGGCAGCCTGGATATCTACTCTGAATCCGATACGGACATGGATGCGTTATTGCTTGAGGGGAAAGTCTCATTTATGTTTTGTCAGGGATATTATGGTCAGAGCAGTACGAATGGAATGGCCAATTCGGATATCCGGTTTAAATTTCTCGCGGGGCTCGGTTACAAATACCAGGAATTCGATTTTGAAGTTTCGAACTTCGATCAGTGGTACCCATCCGTTCCGGCGGCCCCGCATGATCGGGTTTCCGGTTTGGGGCTGACCTACGAGGCGGAATATCATATCCCCTATCTTGAACTGAGCATGGAGATGAATGTAGCGGAAAAATTTCTGCTGGAAATCGGTCTGGCCTATGCTCCCTTTGTCGATTTTCAGGACGAAGACCAACACCTTCTGCGAGACCTCAAAGCCATTTCCGATCATGACTGGGACGGCGACGCCATGTTTGTCCGCCTGAGAGCACGCTATAACTTCAACCGGCACTGGTACTTGGAAACTGATTTTGAAGCGATGAAGATCGAGTCGGAAGGGCGTTCAGATACTTATCTCAGCGGAGTATGGAACCACTCGATCGATAATGAAGTGGAAAGCCAGCAATACAGCGCCTACCTGTCGATAGGCGCCTCATTCTGACAGTGACAACCTTTTCGGAAAACGGTTGGATACCCGGGAGGGAACATTTTGCTCTTCCGGGTTTTCATCACAAACGTTTCGCTGCCGACTGTGAGACCCTTCGTCCAGGCTTCGTCCCGTTGGCGTGCTTCTGAGCACAGAGATTCCTCGACCCCTTCCCCACGACGCTCTTGACACGCTGCTCAGTGCTGAATAGACTTCGGCTTACTTTTGAATCCGATCCCTGAAGGAGAATCACAATGAACAGCTGTCCCTGCGGCAGCTGCAAGAAGTACAAGAAATGCTGCGGGAAGTAAAGAATCAGCCATAAAACAAAAAGGGGGCAGGCGCTACAGGCGCCTGCCCCCTTTTTTTGGATAAACTTAAACGACCAACGAGGTCAGAGACTTGTACAGACATGGCCCCTGCCTTTGAAACATTTTTCATCTCAGGTGACAGGCTGGGGGACAACCAGTTGCCCACGGAGTTTTTGTAATACAGCCTTGACCCTGCGAGCGTTCTCCGAGCCCATTCGTAGTAGGGTCTTTTGACCGGCCGATAGGGATTCCAGTTGTGGATCGACATAGCGGTACTGGGTGACATGCTTCACCAGAGGGATCGACCCCTTTGGCTCCGGAGTAGCCAGCAAGTGATCCAATACAGCGATCATGCGGTCATGGAAATAGCCCTTGGGATGGCCCATTTCTTGGTACGCCTCTTCCAATAAGGGATAGACCCGCAGGTATGCTTTGGTTAGCCGTTCTGTCGGGGCTGCTTCCGCCAACTTGACGTACGGCACATAGCGGCGAAAGTTTGCCGAGGCGATGACTTTTGCGCCCTCTTCTCCTGCGGTTTCAAAGCGGCCGCCCGGTGCGCGCAACGGCAGATGTTGGCGGGGCAGGTCCTTGCGGGGCAGGGCATCGATGATTAACACCAGGCGCCGAATGAATTGCTGAGGCGCCAACAGTTGCTTTCGGGCCGGTTCGCCGAAGAGTTGCGTCAGAAGATCCTTGGTGAAGACATCGCTTTGGCCAAGCTCGGGCAACGGTGGGATGGCCTGCTCTTCTGTTCCCGGTGAAACAGGTTGCGCTTCGGGAAGGGGATAGCGAATTTCCGGTTCCGCTCCCTGAAGGGCCACCGGAGGTATCCCCAGTTCAGAAATTGAAGGCGGTTCCGATGATTTTCCCGGCCAAAAAAACACCACGGCCAGAGAAACCAGCAGGAATAGGAGAATGATGATGGCGATACGTACCGGTTTCATGGCTAATTCCTCCCTGGGATAATTGTGCGTGCCTGGGTTGACTTGGTAACGTTCAACGACAAGTGCAGCTATAGAAGCATAGGTGAGGCAAGAGTGTACGTCAAACAGTTCCGTGGGTCCCCTCTAAGCTGGCTTGGGTTTTTAGGTTTTTTGCTGAGATACTGAACTATACTGGTAGGCACGAGCCTGTCGACCAGACATGTGCCGACCGGGCAGATGCCGGCGCCTGGGGATTCCGGCAGGCATCTAAAACTCTACACTAAACAAGGGAGATAGACCATGATCGGCAAATAAACGACCGCCCTGGCGGTTCTGGTGATCGGTCTCGCGCCTTTCGCCGGCAGCGCAGCAGCGGAAGAAGTGACCATCGGCACTCTGCCGGTCACTGGGCAGATATATATGCTTACCGGCCAGGGTGGTAATGTCGGCCTGTTGGTTGGCGCGGACGGCACCTTTCTCATCGACGATCAGTATGCGCCCCTGACTGACAAGATCCTCGCTGCAATCAAAGCGGTCGGTGGTGAGCAACCCAAATTCCTCATTAACACCCACTATCACGCTGACCACACCGGCGGCAACGAGAATTTGGGCCGCAGCGGCAGCCTGATCTTCTCTCACGACAATGTTCGCGAGCGTCTGGTGGGCGACTCCTATCTTGCCACCTTTAAGATGAAAAGCCCGGCGGCGGCACCACAGGGACTGCCCGTGGTGACCTTCGGCGAGGATCTCAGCTTTCATCTAAACGGTGAAACCGTCCATGCCATTCATGTGCCCCATGCCCACACCGATGGTGACAGTTTTATCCATTTTCAATCCGCCAACGTAATCCATGCCGGCGATATCTTCTTCAACGGATTCTATCCCTTTATCGATGTCCCCCACGGTGGCTCGCTCAAAGGGATGATTCAGGCGACGGAGCGGATCCTGGCCCTGGCTGACAAGCAGACTAAGATTATTCCCGGCCACGGCCCGCTGGCCGACAAGGCGCAGCTGACCCGTTACCGGCATATGCTCGGGGTCGCCTATGAGCGACTTAGAGAGCTGCGTGTGGCGGGTAAAACCGTCGATGAGGCGGTGGCCGCCAAACCCCTTGCCGACCT
>MAXT01000153.1:4240-8329 GCA_001751225.1 Desulfuromonadales bacterium C00003107
CCTGCGGCTCACTCAGGGATGTTGTTTATGAAATATCTTTTGCTACTAATCCTGCTCCTGTTGCAGCCCCTCAGTGTTTCCGCCGAAGAAAAGGGCCGGCTCATTGACGATTTCGAGAAGGGTTTGCGCCCGGCGTGGCAGGCAAAGATGTTCAAGGGGCGGACCGATTACCGGGTGGTCCGGGAAGCAACGGGCAACGTCCTGCAGGCAGAGTCCCACGGTGTGGCTTCCGCTCTGATCCTCAAGCAGCAGATCGACCTGCAGAAATTCCCCGTTCTTTCCTGGCGCTGGAAGGTGCAGAATGTCCTGGTGAAGGGGGATGCCAGGAGCAAGGCGGGAGATGACTATGCCGCCCGGGTCTACGTCGTCTTCCCTCACTGGTTCTTTCCCAAAACCCGCGCTATCAATTACATCTGGGCCAACAAGCTGCCGCCGGGGACGGTCGTGCCGAATGCCTTTACCTCCAAGGCCATCATGATCGCACTGGAGAGCGGAGAAGAGCATGTCGGCAAGTGGATGTTCGAGAGTCGAAATGTCTATGCAGACTATCGGGCGATCTTTGGTGAAGAGCCCCCCCCCTTGCTGGCGCCATTGCCGTGATGACCGACTCTGACAACACCGGCGGCTCGGCCTTGGCCTGGTATGACGATATCAGGTTCAAGGAGGTAGAGAATAAGCGGTGAAACCCTCACTCCCCCTTTGTCGAGCCTACGGGTTCCTGTGGGCCCCCTGCCCAGCACTCTGAAATAAAAACATGGTAAATCAAATAGTTGGCGTGGAGCCGCCCCTGTGGCGTCCGTTTCTTAATACCCGTCAAAGGTTGACAGCGTGGCTTGCCCTGATACAAGGGAACTAAGGCGTCAACATCGCAAAGATGCTGAGGAGGAGGCTGATTCGACAGGCAGAAGCAGGAGCGTAACCCATGGTGAGGAATTTTTCGCTTTGTCTGGGACTTATGACCGTATCCATGTTGTGGAGCTCCACGGGTGTGTCCGGTAAGGATTATCTCAATCAGCACAATTTCCAGGCAGCCCGCACCGAGACCTATCGCGACGCTGAAAAAAGGACCCGCCTCTATCGGGTGCAGGAACCGAAAGATCTTCAAGCTAATCCGAACGTTCTCATCTACATGCATGGATCAGCAGGAAAAGAAGAACAGGGTATGGACCTGGCATGGGAGCGGGGTACCTTTGCCCGCTTGCGGAACCTCATGAATCGCTGGGGATGGGTCTACATCTGCCCACGGGATGCTGAATTTGCCGGCTTGCTGGAGCACCTCGCGGAAAAGTATGCTCCGCAGGACATCTATCTGGCAGGAGCCTCAGGTGGTGGCAATATCGCTCTATGGGAGGCCCAAAAGAACCCCTCCGCCTATGCCGGCCTCTTGCTGCTTTGCCCTGCGATCCAACCTCGGGGAAAGAGGGATCCAGGGCCGCCCTCCATGCCGGTCTGGATCGTCAGTGCCAGCAAGGATCGCAAAATTACCCAAAAATGCCGAGCTCTGGTCAAAAAACTCGAAGCCTTGCAAAGCAGCTGTTTCTATCGGGAGATCGCCGGCGGGCATCACGGCACCCCGGTACAGAAAGTCAACTGGCAAAAGGCCCTGGAATTTCTCCAGGGGAAAAGAAGAGAGCTAGTCGCCAGTCTATCGATCGTTTCCAGGGTTCCAAGTTCTACTGTTTCGCTCCCTGGGCGCGAAGCGTCCCAGTCATCCAACCCCGTTCCCTGATATATCATCCGCTCTTGCCCTCTCTGCTCTGCGGTGCCCAGGCGAAAGATAAGTTAAGCGTTGGGTTTGGTCCTTTTTGAAATAGTTGCGCTCGTTTCCCTTATCTCCCCAGCATGATACCGAGCTGTTCGGCGGTCCATGCCAGGTTGCCAGCGGGGTCGATCAGGTTCTGCTCGGCCACCGCTTCGTCGATGGGCACCGCGACCATTTCCCGGCCGCGCAGAGCGACCATCTGGCCGTACTGTCCCTGAGCTAGCATCTCTACTGCCTGGACCCCGAAACGGCTGGCGAGGATCCGGTCGAAGGGGGAAGGGGTGCCGCCCCGCTGCACATGGCCCAGCACCACCACCCGGGTCTCCAGTCCCTCGCGGTCTGCGATCTGTTGCGCCACATAGTGGCCGATGCCTCCCAGTCGGACCAGGCCGTGGGTCTCTTCGGCGGTGGCCTGGACGATCTTGTCGCCGTTCTTGGGGTAGGCTCCTTCAGACACCACCACAATGTTAAAGCGGCTACCCGCTTCGCGTCGTTGGTGGATGTGTTGACAAACTAGCTCAATGTCGAAGGGAATTTCCGGCAGCAGGATCCCCCCCGCCGAGCCGGCCAGGCCGGCTTCTAGGGCGATCCAGCCTGCATCGCGGCCCATGACTTCCACCACCATCACCCGGTGGTGGCTTTCGGCGGTGGTCACCAACCGGTCGAGGGCTTCGGTGACGATACCGACCGCTGTGTTATAACCGAATGTCAGGTCGGTGCCTTGCAGGTCATTGTCGATGGTTTTCGGTACTCCGACCATCGGCACTCCCAGGTCGTTGAGGCGGCGGGCGATCGCCAGAGTGCCGTCGCCGCCAACCACTACCAGGGCATCGGCTCCCAGGCCTTTGAAGTTGGTCACCACCTGCTGCGAGATGTCTTGCACCACCACCGTCCCATCGGCCTCCCGGACTGGGTAGCTGAAGGGGTTGCCACGGTTGCTGGTGCCGAGAATGGTTCCGCCGCGGGGCAGAATGCCCTGCACCGCATCGAGGTCGAGTTCCCGAAAGTGAGGCTCGTCTATCAGGCCGTCGAAGCCATCCTCGATGCCCAGCACTCGCCAGCCGTGCTGCAGGATGGCCGAGCGCACCACGCCGCGAATCACACCGTTTAATCCTGGGCAGTCTCCCCCACCATTGATAATTGCAATGCATCGGCTCATCGTTCGTCTCCTTGGTTGGTCCGCTAACATGTTTTTTTATTAAGCCAGCATAGCGAACCGTTGCGGAAAAGCAAGAAGCCTGTCGGGCCGGTTGCTCTTTGAAGAAGGTCAGATACCTTTAATGGGCTGAAGCTTGCCGTGTCCGCACGGAACGGTCTCGGGCGTGGCATGGTCGCTGCGTAACAAGGAGTTGACGATACATTCCATGGATACCGAAGAAGATATCGCGACCTATGAGAAACCGACCGCGGCTGATCTGAGGCGCGCGTTTCTCTATCATCTGCACTTATACCCTGGCGGAGCGCTGGATCGATACTCAACGCTCCTATTACCTCAACGGCGCCAAACGGGTCTATTACCTCTCCATGGAGTTTTGGGTCGGCCGCACGCGGGGCAATGCCCTGTTCAATCTCGGCCTGCTGGACACCTGGCAGGAGGCCCTCGGGGAGTTTTGGGCCTGGATATCGAAGACCTGCAGTAGATGGAATGGGAGGCGGGGATGAGCCACTTTCCCAGCCATCGCACCATTGGGCAACGCGCTCGCGAGATCTGGCGCGTGGAGCCGCAGAGCGTAGAGCGCCATCAGGATATGTTGTAGCGCCGTCGCTGGGAAGAGGTACTGCGCCGAGGGTATGGTGGATTTAAATGACCGAAGCAAAAGAACAAAGGGTTTTTTCTTGATCCATGTCAGGTAAGTCCTTGCTGAGGCTTGCTAAGGTTGTCGCAACAAAAAAGACAATCACTTGCTTAAAGGGAGGCTTGGATATGGCAGGATGCGGAGGAAACTGTGCACAGGGACAGGCAGCAGGCGGACCGTTTGCCGAAGGGCGGGAACTGGTAGAATTTGTGGCGCAAGCCCACGGTGGCGCTGTGCGAGAGCGCCCGCTCCCCGGCGCGGGGCTTGGCACCTTTTGTCAGGGGTGCGGCGCACCCTTCGTCTTGACCACCCATGTCGGCAGTTGCCCAATCTGCGGCGGAGTCCACGCTGTCTCCCCGCCCCGCGCCGACGATGCCGCGAACATTCAGTATGCTGGCGATGGGTTCAAACTGGACCCGTGAGCCGTGCGCTTTCTTCGGCCATCTAGGTCTGAAAGACGGTGTTTCGCCACATAAGAATACCGCCCACAAAATCAAAACGCCCCGAAAATATTCGGGGCGTTTTGCGTTC